>CAZDNW010000028.1:0-11932 GCA_964506905.1 uncultured Candidatus Saccharibacteria bacterium | reverse complement strand
ATTAGATTGAGTTAAAGTATCAAAACTCCAACTGTTTGACGTGGTTAACATTATTCATCCTCCCTTACTATTGTACTTGACTCAACTATAAACTGAAGCTCATAAATAACATCATTATTAGCATCTCTATATTTTTTAATTTCAAACCCACCAGACGAACAAGAATATCTATCATCATCACCAACAATTTTATCATACAC
The DNA here is from genome assembly GCA_964506905.1 of uncultured Candidatus Saccharibacteria bacterium. Taxonomy (GTDB): domain Bacteria; phylum Patescibacteriota; class WWE3; order 2-01-FULL-39-13; family 2-01-FULL-39-13; genus JALWZX01. Next base: position 11,732 of record CAZDNW010000028.1, on the reverse strand, counting down.
ACATTTTAACAAACGCCTTACCTGATCTCTCATCATATCTTCTGTAGGTATATCATCGCTATCAAACCAAGTCCACCCAAGCCCCTTCATTGTTTTATAAACTTTATCAAAATCAAAATATGAACATAGCTCATAAAAAATTGCATCAAACCTATGGTCTCTTTCCATTGTTGCTCCTAACAAAAATATTTAAAATAATACATTAACAAACCAAACAACAAAATAACAACCACACCAATAAACAATTTAATCTTATATCTGTTTTTGTCAGAAGAAATTATAAAACCAAGTACCAATGTAATAATACTAACAATAATATAGCCAAATTTAAAATATAACACACCAATATTATGCAACATAAACCAATCCTATTCTTTTACAACCAATGTATTCAATATAGTAATACACAAAAAAACACCCATTTTAATATATTTTAATTATTTTTCTTTATTTATGAAATATATTTTTTCAATTTTATTAATATGGCGTATCCAATCTATATATTGTCCAATAATAACAGGAATAATAGAATATATTATTTTATTGTTTGTTACAAAAGAAACAATAATAACAAATATAATATTAATAATTGTTGTTATGGTAATTTGTTTTTTTAGATCTTTTATATTATTAATATCAATCATATTATTTACCACCATTTATATATTAATTGGCTGTATAAAAAAACCGAGTGATTTTTCCCTATATTTTCTTTTTGCCTCAAATTCTTTTTCAATATTTTCAGCTTTTATTTTAAATTCAGGCTTTATATCACCAAAAATAATACCCTCTGGATCGTTACGATAATCCCATATACCACCAAGTTTTTCATTCCCATTTTTGTCGATAATTACTTCAAGAGCTAATCCTAATGGATGAAAAAACCGACGATTAACTTCTTGTAAATAACCTTTTTCACGAAATTCTTTAATATTCATTCTTTTAATTTTACCTGACATTTGTAATTCCCCTTTATTTTAATACACTACCAACCACAAAGAATTATGGTTCTTACACCCGGTTCAAATATCTTGTATTATCTCTTGCAAAGTCAACGCCCTACATATTCCGCATCGTCCAATCTTTTCATATTACACACCTAAATCTCATTATATTTACTCACCGGAATCGGCGGTAAACCCAAATACTTTCTTCTATCAGAACAAGACCTGCAAACAACTATTCTGTCTGATGAATTAGTAAATATAATACCACAATCGTAACAACGCTTTCCAATAATTTTATCATCATACCAGTTCTCATTGTCTCCAGATAAATAAGTCTCCTTTTGCCTTAACACCCTACTCACTGTAGATTCGCTAACAAAAACCTTTTTACTTATCTCTTTGTTTTGTAAACCCTCACTACTTAAATAAACAATCTCTTTTGCCTTATTAACGCTTATCCTTCTTGACATTAGCTCTCCCAAATTTTGGAACATATCGTTTCGTCATCAACACAATTTTCTCATTGAACTCTTTCTCATCAATGTCACCATCTTCAAGATATACAACAAAACTAACATACTTCGACAAAAGTTCCAACAACATCTTTATCTTTTCTAAATTTCTAATTGTAGTGTCGCTAAAACTCTTTTCTAACTTAACTCTATCAATATCCACCATTAAATCCAACAATAAGAACCCTGCATACTTATTCATCTTCCATCCAATCTACAAACTTGATTAAATCTTTTTCATAAAACGACCACATCACAATCTCATCATCATCAATCAAAAACCATAAACCACCCTCGGACGGCTGCTGTAAAAAATATCCCCTGTAATAATAACTGCCATCTCCATAATCGTTCTTCAATATACCACCAAGACCTATAAAATTCATATATTTTTTATATAAGAAATACATCGAAGGAATAAATAAAATGAGCACTATAAAGCAATACAAAAGCAACTCCTATCACCCTTGTTTAATTTCTATTAATCTACAAAACAAATTAATAAAAAGCAAATTTTTCTAACTGTTTTTTCTTATTATTTCTAAAATTTCTTTTTGCTGATCAATCGTTAATCTAATATCGCCCAAACCAAAACGAATAGCTTTTTCTCTCAACGATTCAAAAATCTTCTTCACCTCATTATAACTGTCATCATTATTAACACATACCAAGTTTCGTGTGTCATCTATATCAACCGGAATCAATGAAAATGTGTTGCATTTCTTTACCAATTTAGTCAGCAAATATCCAAGTGTGTAATTGTTATCTACAGGAATGTAACCGTTAGCTGGAATCTTTTCTGGATTAATATATAATTTACCGTTCCTATCAAAAACAATGGTGTCTTTGTAATTGCTACTACCAAGCAATAAAATGTAATTTTCTCTATTTAAAAGTATTTTCATTTTTTTTATTCCTTTTTAGACTCGTAAAAAACAACCGGAGGTTCACAATAAATAGACAACTCACAAGCTATTTCTATTGCTCTTTTTGTTGTAGCACCCATATACAAAGCAGCTAAAGAAAAATCAGCACCCGCACCAATCGCCCAATAATTTTTAATTTCTTGTACAAAATATCCCTCAGTAACAAACGCCCTACCATCAAACACTATAATATTATGATTACCCAAAGAATGATCACCTGTTTTCTTTCTCTTCCAATCAGAAAACTCGGACAACAATATCACAACATCTTCTACTGTAGAATTATTTGGATGGTGAGTCTTACAAAAAATCTGAAATAAAGATGCCTCTTCAGCATATCCAACACTACCAATAATCATATCATTAACCATAACAAGTTTCGATGTCTTTAAATTCTCCCCTTTAGCCTGTCTCGAACCATAAACAGCAATAGAATCAGATGCAATCTCTATCTTATTATCACATACACGACAACATACAACACTCATTTAACACGTTCCTTTCTTAACTCATTGCGCTTTGCAACCATCTCCCAAACAAAATATACATACTCATTGCCATTTAAAATAGAATCATCTGAAGGAGCATATTTCCAAAACCTTAACATATCATTATATGTAGCATTCTTTACAAATTCCTCTACCGCTCTATTAGCACCAAAAGGATTCATATTTATTTTCCTCCGTCAAACATACTATTAAGTTTATTAATCAAAGAATTTAACTCAAGACGCATTGAACCAATCATCTCCGGCGCCATATCCATAAAATCAACAAACGAAGGCTTCGGTGGCTTTGATTCATCTTCGGCTAAAATAGAATTACCGGTTTCTAAAATATGCAAAAAAACCGACAACCTTCTAATTTCTTCTTTCAATGATACCAATTCATCGTAAATTAACAAATGACGATTAACATTGTAACCATCACCATTGCCGGGCTCAACCGTACCTCTTAAAACATCTGAATCAACTGAAAACATTGTTACTCCTTTATTATACTAAAAACATCATTGCAATCCACGTGATAACAGCTAATGGAATAGAAAGTTTACCAAAATATGGAACCACACCTAAAAGCGCACCATAATACCAAGTAAACACAGGTTGTTTTCCAAAATAAACAAGCCAAGCATTAATAGTATATGGCCACAAAACAGCACCAATTGCAGCACCAACAATTAATAAAATAAAGAAAACGATCAAACCAACAATACCATCATTACTTTTTTTCATAATAATTACTCCTCTATTAATATTTACCATTACTTACCTGCAAACAAACCAATCCTTCTTTTCTCCACATCTCAACAACCCTATCTCTGTCCTCAAAAACACAAATTATTTTATCCTTACCAAATGAATCAATAAACTCCTTCTTAATCTCATAGTCAGGACGCCGATCACCGTCCTTTCGCATTACCAACTTATCATACATTATATGATTCTTGTTTAACCACTCTATGGTCTGCTCCCTTACCGACTCAACCCTGCCGGTTAAAATAATAATCCCCACAGACTCATTGTATAATGACCTGTTAATTAACCTTAAAGGATCATTAACAATATCATCTACACACGCAGCGTGAAAAGAATCCCAATCCCTGTTGCCATTCTTTATGAAATGCAACCGATGATCTATTAACGCTAATGTACCATCTAAATCAAATATCACAAACTTGTCCATCTATTCCCCTAAAAAAATATCGATTATCTTGTCAGCAGCCTTGCTCGCTCCCTTTAAACTAACAGAACCACTCTTTGTCCTATTCTCAATTATTACCCTTGCAATCCTGTCTATGTACAGACCTCTCATCTCTTTATCCCTGAAATAACCAGCTATCTCTTCCCTCAAATCATTAAAATTCTTGTTCGCGCCGACCAAATACCCAATACCATAACACGCCACCCCAATCAAGAAGCCAATTATTATATTCATTTTCCACTATCCTTGATCCGTGCAAGATTCTTATTGCTAACCGATACTCTAACCGATTCGTTTCTAAGACTACTACTAATATACGGAGCAACCATATTACCCAATAATTCATTAGTCTCAATATCCATCAATAAATCCTTGCTCCTGATAGACTTAATAGTGGTGGATGGAATGAACGAAAAGGTAACAACACCCTTAGAAGAACGCATTGTCCGACCAAGACCCTTTACATATTCCTTTGCCTTTTCCTCATATTCCTTTACCATATCAACTATATCAGCATATTTAATCAATATATTTTCATATTCATCAATTGGATTCATTGTTTCACACCTTTCTTTTAAAAACAAAAATAATAACTCATTCGCCTCTGATGGGTTCTTAAATTCGGTCACATCAATCAATTCCAAAGGCTCCGCAGTACCATACTGCTCTATCTCAATATGATATTCCTTAAATAAATATTTTAAACCCATCTTAGTCCTTATACCAATAAACCCAGATGTGTCAGCATTGAATACACCACAATCCAAATTTCTCGAATCTAAACGATATAACCCACCATCAATGCAATCTTTTAATGCAATCATTTTAAATTACTCTTAATTTACAAAACAAATTAACAAAAAGCAAATTTTTTTTAATATTCTAAATCACCAACAAAGAAATGATGCTCCAAAATCATTATCAACAAATCATTAACCTTATCATAATCAGTCCTCTCTACAGAACTGTGCGCATACGATCCGTTTAATTCAACCTCAAAATTATCTATCATTTGCATAACATCACCAAGACTATATTCACCACCACGAATCGCCGATAATAATGGTGAATCCGACAACGGAAATTTTAAACACCCATTATCCAATAACTCCTTCGCCTCAACCAATAACCTTACTGCGTGAGAAGCAAACTTCGTATCATACCCATACTTAGATATTAATTCACTGCGCTTACTGAATCTATCTAAACGCATCTTAACCTTATCTAATACAGCCGAAATAGGCTCGTTCTTATGAACGCCCAAATCTCCAATGCGTATCACCTTCGACGTGTGCCTGAAAATAGATGGATCAACCTTCCATATGTTGTTAGAAAGAAATTCACCAATACGCACATTACCATAAGTGCTCACCGCCTTAGTCAAAAAATTAGTAGCAGATTCAAGTATGTTGTAGTTCTCACTCTTAACCAACATCTTTCTCTTCTGCGAATAAGCATAAGCAGCAAATTTTTTGTAAATCTTTTCCTTGTCTAAAAAAATAAATTTAGATTTTCTAATCAATCTCGAATAATCAGTGTCCTCTAAAATATGCTCCCTGTCAACATACAAACTCTCAAGAATGTTAGGATTGTTGTCCGCTAATAACTTGATATATTGCCTTATCTCATAATACTCTATATCATCACCACCAGAATCTCTCTTTACACCAACATTCTCCAAACCAAAATAATTTCTAATGTTACCAATGAAAACACCACGTATATCTACATCAGATTGCGACGTAGCAGTTCCATACAAATGAGACCCGGTAATATATTTGTAAATCAAATTAATATTAGACATTTGTAAACGTCCTTTCGACACTCTTCTTTTTAAGCTGTTCCTCTATCGCACCCTTAAACTCTATCAAACAATCATCACCCAACTCAACCCTTAATCTTCTAACAAACCAACGAACCCAAAACTTTCTCTTATTATCGTCATCCAATGATTTTAAATAATGAATCAAAGGCATAAACCTTTTAACTATGTCGGCTATCTCGAAAACTTTCAGCATCTTTATACCACCCCATCTTAATTTTATTCTTTTCTAATTCTTCAAATATTTGGTCAGCCTTTTTCTTTCCGTACCTCATCCAAAGATCATAATATTTGGCCTGCTTAAAAAAACTGTTAATCTGTTTCGTGAAATCGTATTTTCTTTTTTCTCCCATCTTATTGGCACCCCACCAATTATTTAACAACTATCTCTAATTTAATACATTGTTTTATAAAAAGCAAATTTTTTTATCACTTTATTTTTTTTTATTGCTTTGTTTTTTTTATCGCTTTGGATACACCAATCCTATTTAACCTGTTTAGTGTTATTTAGGTTAGTAATTTTACGTTAGAATATAGTGGATTTTTTTTACAACCTATAGTGAGCTAACGACCGCATTAGTAGGCGTTTCTCTTTCCATTTTTTTCTTTAAAGCGACGGAGCATTGCATCTTGTTCCCTCTGATAATCCGCAAAGAATTTATCAGCCTTCTCTTTTCCAAACCTTCTTACATAATCAAAGTAGAAGTTGTCTTTTAAAAAACTGTTGATCTGCTTGGAAAAATCATATTTATAAAGGCTATTGCCTTGATTTTTCGGTTGAGAAGCAGATGCATCGTTATTGTTAATATCCTTAGAAGGCTGATTATAGGAATGCTGATTTGTATTTTCAGGATCTAAACCAGACAAATCAAATTTTTGTTGCACCGGTTCCATTTTTTGTTGCGCTGAATCCTTTTCTTGAGGCATCGATCCATTGAAAATAACATCTTTTTTGGACAGAGAGTTAACTTGCATATCATCAGATTCGCTAAAATCAGATGGCTTATCAAGGTTATGGCCTTGATTTTTAGAAGAATTGATTAGAGCATCTTTTTTATTAATAGCAGAGCTTGATTTTTCCAGAGATGCACCGGAAGAGACATCTTTTTTAGATGCCTTTGAAATAGAATTGGCACGCTGCTTTTTTGAAGAACGTTTTTTTCTTCGGCTACTGGGCTTCTTAGAATCAAAAAACGGTAAGAAAAAAGCAACTTCCTTATTAATAACCCCGGAATCAGCTTGCTTTGTTTTAGGAGATTCAGATTTGCTATTAAAGTTATCAGATCCAGAAAAATCAATAATAGGTAACTCGCTTTTTGCAACAGTAATTTTGAATTTCTTTAATGCTCTTAGCTTGTTAGAAGAAAAAATATCACTGCGATCGCGTTTGTTTTTCTGAATAGTGTTTACTTCACCGGAAAGAGCTTTTGATTTTTTATTCTTAGACGCAGATGATTTCTGTTTTGCATCCTGATTATCAGAAGCCTTGACAGATTTTTTGTCCTTAGATAAGAAATCCTTTTCTAATCGCTTATAGTACTCAAGACGAAGCCGACGCTGAACCGGCGATCGCTTTGATTTAATAACGCGATTGAAAATTTTTCTTGTCTCTGGATCAATACCAAATACTTCCAAGAACTTTGAATCAAATTTTTCGCCTCGAACAAAATTACTCTTGCGATTTGTAACATCACCCTTGTACACAATAGCCTGTCCACTGTAACGATAAATTCTTTTGGTCTTGCTGCCCCAGAAATAATAACCATAACCGGATTCTTTCAATCCTTCAATAGCTTCGTCGGATAAATCGCCATTATAACCATAATACACCGGACGAATAACAGGTACAAGAAGAAGTTTGTTTTGGTGCTCTAATTCTTTCAATAAAGTAGATGCCGTTTTGTGTGAAACACCAAGCATCCTTGCAACACCCCTCGAAGTTACAATAACATCTCGCATCATTTCCTTAGATACATACGGCTTAAAAAACTTAGCTAACTTCGCAATTTCAGAATCAGTATGTTTTGGATACTGCTTCTCTAAATAGTTGAAGATAGCCTTGTCCTTAGACCGCGATCCCAGATCAATCTGCTCACCAATTTTTCCTGATGTCGATAGATTATTGAACTCCTGCTGGATTATGTTGTTCGCTAATCGGTACTCTAATACCTTCAGATAAATTTGTTTGATAGTGGTATTCGCTGGAATCCGTAATTTTACAAATTCACCGTAGTACCGCCTACCGGACCGTTTCTCTATATATAAACCATTAGAATCCATAACCTTCTCCGGCGATCTAAATAATAAATTATTGTGATGCACCTCACAAAAGTTATGGTCTAATAATTTTTTTATGTAGCGTTTTGCAGTTTTTGGAGAGATTTTAAATATTTTGGATAGCTTGTAATATGAAAACCTGTAGATAACCGAATGGGCGTACTTCGCCTTAGCAGACAAATAAAGGCTGTAAGCCTTCATCATATTATGGTCAGCAGCATATTCAGCCAACCATAAATTGATTTTCGCCCCGTCGGTTCTCATATATGCTTCCTTGTTGTTTGATTGAATAACATTATGTCATTGTGTCGGTTAATTAAGACACTCTGTCAGTATATGTGCTGTTATGGCTGATATTTCTGATAATATGCGTGACTTTATCTTTAATGATATATAGTAGCAAATATCGTGCCAAAACTTTTTTAATCTCCTTATTTATCTATCTAACTATATTAGATTTGTTTTGTTCCCCCAAAAAAGTTACAAAAAAATCTTTTGCTCGCCGGGGTGGACTCGAACCACCAACCCTCTGATTAACGGTCAGATGCTCCGCCAATTGAGCTACCGGCGAATGTATGTAATGTGTTCTTTGTAGAACTTTTTTCTATGTAGCCCGAAAGGGGCTCGAACCCTTAACCTATGGTTTAGAAGACCATTGCTCTATCCTGTTGAGCTATCGGGCTCTGTTATGTATGGGGTGTGGGACTCGAACCCACGACCCCCTGATTCCAAGTCAGGTATGCAACCAAACCGCACCCACCCCATATTTCTATGTAGAATATACTAAACTAATTTGCAATTTGCAAATCATAAATTGATTGTTTTATTCAAAGAATCCTTTTTGACCCTTTCTATATATACCCAAAAATATTAGGTCACTTTTTAAAAAAAATTTTTTTGGTTTTTTTAGGTGTTTTTTTAGCAGAAATCCTACATTTTTTTACATTTTTATAACTTTTTTGTGAAGTTTTGTATGTAACACAAAATGTAAATTTTATACATTTTAGGGTGGTTGGTAACGTATTTAATTTTACCCATAAAACATTGGTTTATTTCTTAATACATACTACTTGAAATACATTCGTTTTTTCCGTTTGTTTTTATAAACGCTCCATTGTGGAGTTTGCTATTTATTTCGCCGCACAAACGTGGAGTAAATTGTGTATTTGTTTGCATAAAATCTTATCAAGGTTATAGCCCTGATGACCCCTCGATGTATTGAAATATAAGGCGTTGGTCGCCGTGAAACTATGTGAAATGTTTCACGTGAAACATTCTGTGAAACATATATGTGTAGTATCCAATTAAATTGGTTCGAGTTTTTATTTGCCATATTGGATGGTGGTGAAAAAAATCACTAATGGCAAATTTTCTAAAAAACTATGCACGCTATATCCAACAAAAACAATAACTTACAGTGAAAATTGTAATATATTGCATAATATAAAACAATGTATATTTATTCATCTTTTCAAGGCTTTATCCTTGATTTTACGTTAAAATACTGCATATTTATTTATAACAACGTATATTGATAATATAAAATGATTAAAAATATGCGTATTTTTTTGAATAAATATTAATAAATATTAATAAATATCAATAAAATGGTCAATTTCTGACCACTTTTCGCTCAAAAAGTGTATAAATTTTATACACTTTTTCTTTAACTCTAATAAAAACAATAATTTATGCCTTTTCTTGTAACTCTAATAAAAACAATAACTTACATAACTCTTCATTATTATATATAGGAAACCCGAATCTTTTATAAATTTAATAAAAACAATAATTTACACATAACCAACAAAAAAACATCACTTTATTCATAAACTCAATAAAAACAATATCCTACCGGATCGCCAGTTTCTCTAAATCTAACAAAAACAATAACTTAACTCCGTACACCAAAAAAAATTATAGTGTAAATTATTAACGTTAATTTTTGCTTAACTGCAATAAAAACAATATCTTATCACCTGCTCCGGAATCAAGCACAAACCCAATAAAATCAATACTTTACGTCGAATTTCTAACCTAAAACAGCTTAAAAAACTTAAACAAATTCAATAAAAACAATATTTTACTGGACTTTTTGCCAAACTGTCTTAACTCTAATAAAAAACAATGATTTATCTAACTTTGTGAAAAAAATATTTTAGGTTATATTAGACAGGTGAAAAAAATCACAAAAGATTTTCTCAAAAAAAATCAATTTTTTTCGCTTTGTAAGTTATTGTTTTTTATGGTTTGACAAAAAATTTTTAATTTTTTTTATTTTATTAGTTAATCTATTGTAAATATTAAACTTAACTAACTTTGGTGTACGAGCTAACCGGTTGTTTTTATTGAATTTACAACGTGGAACAAAAATTTGCTTTTGTGCTACGTTTGGTTTTATATTGTTTTTGGTTAAAAAAAATAAGAGGAACGACCTGCAAAAGATTTTTTCAAAAATCCTGTCTGGCCTTGCAAGCCGTTCTGTTCTTTGAAATAAGGCTACCTGAATCGACAGGTTTCAAGTGGTTGTCGGGCAAGGAATTTGGTAACCTCAAAGGCCTTGCTTGCCGCGATAGTTTTTGCGTGTTCTACTATTGCGGACAAAAGTATAGAATGCGTAAAAGGTTAATTTGTTCTTAGATACGAATTTTAGATACAAATTTTTTGAATGTATCTAAAAACAGTATTTAGGAACAAAAAAAATAAATGTATCTAAAACGGAGAATAAGAAAATGAATAAGAAACAAGAAAACTTGAAAGTGGTCAATGACTTATTGACCGCACACAGAGAGCAACTTGACAAACTCAATGCCAAAAAGGCAAAGGCTTCAAAATCCAGCTTCTTGCTGGACGTTGAGGCCTACCAGTTGGCTTTAGATTTGAGTAAAAGCGTGGATGGCCTTATCACGGTTATTTTTGAAAAGGGACTTCCACAGTTTGATTACACGCAATGTAAATATGAATACATTGCGTGGAGGTCTGAAGAGTATTCGTGGCTGGCTACCGAAAAGAACGTCCCGGCCTTGTCGTCAAAGATGCGCCTTTTGGGGATGCTCATTGAAAAGAACAAACAGCCGAAAATTCCCATTAATTCGGAATATAAAATTGGGGAAACAAGTTTTAAAGTTTATCAATTATCTTATCGTAAGTTTAAAGAATTAATCGCGGGCAAAGGAAATCGGGACGTTGATCCCGAAGTGCTTTTTAATCGTTTGATCGACAACGTACCAAATGATTCTGAAAAACTGAAAATCTTTCAACAAAAGATTTCCGAATTGGCTGGCGTGGTTAATTCGAAAATTGATGCTTTGAAACGTGCGGAGCGCCTTGAGCGCAAACGCAAGGTGGCTCAAAAGTTCCGTGCGTTCGTAAAAAAATATTCAGCAAAGCCGAGCTTAGAGCTTTACCGCGAATTGTTAGCTAATTAGGCCGATCATTGCCCCCGATCATTCGGGGGCTTTTATTTTATATTGATAGGTGAAGTTTTTCACAAACTCGGCTTCCCGACCGCACTAATTCTTATATTAGAACCGCGATTCAAAAAA
>CAZDNW010000027.1:0-5097 GCA_964506905.1 uncultured Candidatus Saccharibacteria bacterium | reverse complement strand
AATGGATATACCAGAACTTTATTTAACAATATTCCAAATGATGAATACAAAAAGCCATTTAAATTAATAATGGGACCTGATTCTATGGTTTTGAATGTGCTTATTAAATTCAACGATCCAATTAAATTTGATCAAGAAACTGGGAAAGTTTTAAAAACAGAAGTAAATTATAATGGTGCCTGTTTCAATCTGAAAAGATTAACGGATCCAAGAGACTCAGTAAAGTCAATCCCGCCATTCAACTATGATAGTTATAACATAAATGAGAACTATTGTAGTAATGTCATATTTACATCCAAAATAGATGGCAAGAATGTTCCGTTTTTTGCTTATGCTCAAAGATCGTGTGAATTAAGCAAAAATGGTGGTATTAGTATCACAAATCTATTAACAGATGAAAGCAAGAAAATAAAATTTGAAAAAACCGATGACAATACAGATGATTATTTTAATAAAGTTTTCGAAAATCAACATTTTGACGACCCAAATACTAAAAATCATTTTAGGCTTATAACCTTTAGTGAGAAAAAACCTACCACATACTACCCAAATAAGGTGTTAATAAATGATGATGTGGCAGCGATGATATTTGGGAAATATTTAATTCTCGTAAATTTAGAAAAATCTAAAGTAATGTATACCATAGATTTAGTTAGAGATTTAAAATTATCTGGAAATCATTCTTGTGGTTTTCAAAATGACATAATACAAGTAATACCCAATTCCCCTATATTCAAAATTTCCCACAATACATGTGAGGGAATATATGATGAGTATTTAATTGACTATTCAACAACACCTATAACGATAACAGATTTAAGAGATTATAACTTTGGCAATTGCATGCTTTACAATGTAAATTACAAATATGAAAATAGTATCTTGCACATAGTCAAAACTAATAAAAAGAATGTTACTGATGAATTTGATTTTGCTAGTAATTTAAAATCTCTAGCAGGTGTTAGTGATAAAACAATGAAAGAGTATGAACAAGAGGTTCAAAAAAAATATCCAAACCACAAAGTTGCATGTTATCAAGGACAGACAACTGGTTGTTTTATAGACATTAAAGAATATTATCAATACACACCTGAAAAAGGTATTATAAGAGTATCCGAATAATGATCTAACAAACTTTATTTTATAAAATCCTTATTCAATAATCGAAAATTTTTATGATTCTTTTGTATCTTTCTTAATAGAAGTTTTTTGCAATAGTAGCACAATAGCAAATCCAATTGCACCTACAACAAACGCAATTATATCTGTATTATGTGTAATAATCATTTCATCTGCATAGTTTAAAGGCCATAAAACTCTTAAAGATGCCATCATTAAACCAATCAAAAATGCCATTAAATAAGAATGATAATTCTTAAGTAGATACTTTAAGATTTTTGATACTATTAGAAACCCCATTATAATTCCAAAACCTAATGTCATTACTTTTAATAAGTCTTCAGTAGAAGCTTGAAGTTTTGTTGCATCTTTAACAACTTCAATCACATATCCATATAAACCCATTAATAATAATATAAAAGACCCACTAATTCCTGGTAATAACATTGATGATATTGCAAAAAAACCGCCTAAAAACATAATCAAAAACGATGGATCTGTTACTGCAGTTGGAGGACTAACTCCTAATAAATAAAAGATAATAGAAAATGTTAAAAGAAATATTGCTAATTCTTTTACACCTCTTTCTTTCATTTCTCTAGCAGGTATTGGCAAAGACGCTAATACTAAACCAAAAAAGAATGCAAAAATATAAACTGGATATACTTCAATAAAATAACTAATTACATGAGAAAATAATCCAAATGCAAAAAACATACCAAAACCAAGCAAAACTCCAAATCTTAAATCAATTTCAAAAAACTTCTTTTTAACATCAGAAAATGATGTCTTCATTAAAATCAATTTAACAAGTTCCCTAACGAAATCTGATATTTGCGCTAAAAATCCAATGAATTTATCATAAATTCCCATTATTAAGGCCATTGTTGAACCACTTACGCCAGGAATTACCTCTGCAATTCCCATAACCATACCTCTTAAAAATGTAAATATTAGTCGTTTTGCATTGTTTGTTTGCATAATAATGAGAGGTTTATTAAAAATTATATTAGTTATTTAAAGATTGCATTGAGAATTACGTTTATAATTCCCATAACTATACTAAATAAAATAGCAGTAAAAAAACCATCAACTGTGAATCCTGGTATAAACCACGAAACAAGAAGTACTACGAATCCATTAACAACAAAAGCAAATAAACCTAGTGTTAATATCGACAACGGAAGTGATATAAAATGTAATATTGGTCTTATAGTTACATTTGCAATTCCAAATGCAACAGCTACTATTAGAAGTGTTTTTGTTGAATCTACAGATACACCACTAAATATGTAAGCCGAACCTAGCACTGCAATAGACGAAAGTATAAGCGTTACAAGCATGTCAACTAAAAGTTTAACAATTTTCATATTACGTACATCTAATTTATTACTATAAAGACAACAGAGCCAAATTACTAATTATAATAACTATTATAAACTATCATTTATTGATAAGCCTGTTAAGTCTTTTTTCATTGGAGTTCTTGTCTTTATACCAGCTCGCCCCATTTCTTTTTTACTTAACCCTTTTGATGAGTTTGCAGCAGCAATTGTAGCACCATCTCTATCACCATACGGATAAATAATAACCATAGAACTTTCTTCTTTACTAATTTCACTTAAAACCTGCAATTCTCTTAATCGTATACCGCCTGCTTTATTAAGTTTTTCAGCAGCTTCTGAAAGTTTTTGAGCTACTTCAACCTCTGCATTAGCTTGAATCCTTTTAGCCTCTGCAGCACGTTTTGCTCTTGCTATAACAGCTAACTCTTCAACTAATGACTTTGGTGTATCTATATCAGTTATTCTAACCGCGCGAACATCGACACCATAAACTGCAGCAGCTTCATCAATTTGCTGTCTTAGTTGATTAGCAATTTCATCTCTTTCACTAAGTAAATCTTTTAGATCTAAACTACCTATTGTGTTTTTTAATGCTTCAGTTGAAAGCCAAGTTACTGATGATCGGTAATCTTGTACATCAATTACAGCTTTTTTTGGATCTTCTACTCTATATTCAATAGCTGCTGTAACTTTTGTAGGAACATTGTCTTTTGTTAAGGTTGCAGTTGCTTCTACTTGATTTGTTTCAATTCTCATATCAATAATTGCAGCTACAGAATAAATAAATGGTGGAATTATAAAGAATCCCGCACCTCTAACACCATCAAATTTTCCTAATCTTAATACAACCATATTTTGCCACTCTGGTAATATATAAAACATTTTAGCAATAATAGAAGACATCCAAAGTCCCAATATAAATAAAGGAACAGTTAAAATTAGAAATGAATTAAACACACTTTGAGAAAAAACGCCAATAGGAATCAATAGTATCAATACAAAAAGCATTACAATAATCCAAACAATAAATCTAACAAAACCCTGAACAGAATTTGTATTTGAATATATGGTATTCATATTTAAAGGCACAACAATTTGTAGTAGTAAAATATCCTCACGTTTAAATTCAAAACGCGATTACTACGGCAAATTAAAAAATATATATAACCTCATTTAACACTTTTTCTTTATAATAATCAAGAATTTGTTACAATAACTCCGTGAAAGTTAATTCAAAAATTGTTACATTAGAAGACTTAAATAAAATTGCCAGTAAAATTGTACAAACTTATAATAAAACTAATAAAATTTTGGTAATTGGTTTAATCGGAGATTTAGGCTCTGGTAAAACAACACTTGTAAAAGAGATCGCGAAGCAATTAAACGTAAATCAACCTATTATTTCTCCCACATTTATTATAGACAGAGAATACAAGCTAAAAAACAACAACATTATGCATCATATAGATTTATATAGATTAGAAACCGAGACTGAATTAAATGAAATCATTACTGAAGGTTTAATACAAAACCACAATTTAATTTTAATTGAATGGTATGATAGATTTAGTTCGTATTTAGACAAACTATTTGATAGAAACGATGTTAAACTTTTAAAAGTTTATTTTGAACATTATGGGGAATTCGAAAGAGTTATAAAAATAGTATATGAGAACACAATTATAAAGCACAAACCGAATGATAATAGCAATCAATAAATTATAATAGATAAAAGTAATTAAAATATAATTGCTATTTAGAAAATAATTAATAAGTAAAACTTAATAAAATACACAAAACAATGAACATACTAGCAATAGATACAAGTTGCGACGATACAAGTGTAGCAATAACAGAAGACAGAAAGCTATTAGCCAATGTATTTTGGTCTAAAATAAAGACTTATGAGAAGTGGGGCGGCGTTGTGCCTAGTGAAGCAAAAAGACAACATATAGAATTCTTACCAAAAGCTTTAGAAAAAGCTTTTGAAGATGTCAACGCCGCCCTAAACCAACAACCACAATCTAAAAATCCCAAATCAAAATTCACAATTGAAAATATTGATTCAATTGCAGTAACTTATGGCCCAGGCCTTGCAATAGCATTAGAATCGGGAATTCAAACCGCAAAGAACCTAGCAAAAAAACACAACAAAAAATTAATAGCAGTAAACCACATGATAGGACATATATATTCCAACTTAGTGCTAGATGAAAATGGCAAATCTTATTCTGGTGTAGATGAGTTTGAATTCCCATTATTAGCTTTAACAATATCTGGCGGGCATACTGATTTATACCTAATGCATAATCATTTTGATTTTAACCATATTGGATACACAATAGACGATGCGATAGGTGAAGCTTTTGACAAAGTTGGAAGAATGATTGGGCTACCCTACCCTGCAGGTCCTAAAATAGAAAAACTAGCTCAAGAAGGTAATGAAGATGCTTTTAAATTTCCGCGTCCGATGTCAAATAGTAATGATTACTTATGGAGTTATTCTGGATTAAAAACTGCTGTTTTGTATACAATAAAAAAACTAGTAGATGAATATGAAGATAAACCACAAAAAAAGAAATTTAAAGTAGAAGATTTGTCAGAAAAATTAACTGATCAACAAATTAAAGAT
>CAZDNW010000026.1:0-3201 GCA_964506905.1 uncultured Candidatus Saccharibacteria bacterium | reverse complement strand
CTCGTGTCGTCTCCTCGCACCTCTCATAAGAACAAAAATTATATGTTCTGCACCTTCAACATCTCCGTTTCTGTATGCTTCCGCCAAAAGTCGGTATGCTTTCCCACCTGTCGCTCTGTTGTTTTCGTATTCATATATAATCTGCTCTTGTTTCTCTTTGTTATCAGTAATCCATTCTGCGTACTTTCTAGCGGTAGATTTTGTTTTTCTTTTAGGTCTCTTTTTTACTTCCTGTAAATACTCGTCTACTACGGGTTTTTTATCTGCTGGTATGATGTTTTTCAAGATTGGGTGAAAACCTCGCCAACCTTCTAAATACTTGTAATAAGGAACATTTAACTTTTTTAGTTGTGTAATTGTTGCACTTGTGATAACCCAATCAGAAGGTAAAAACTCTACCTGATTGTATTCATTTGTTGGTAGTGTTTTATTTTTTGCCATAATTTAATAATTAAGCGGTGAGCCTGCCCACCCACCGCTTGTAGAACTAATTACTCGCTTTCTAACATTTCGTTGTATACTTTTAAAACCTCTTCCTTTTCAAATCCTACCGCTCGCAATATTTCCAATGCATCGGTTAAATCGTGCGTATGTGTCGCTTCGTGGTTCGCTAACTCGTACCTGATGTAATCGTCACCATAACTTTTTAACTCTTTTGCTTGCCTATCTAATAATTTGTCGTATTCATCAAATAACTTATCGGCGTTCTTTTTCGGCACAAATGAGCCAGCAAGCCACCTGTACAAGTCCTTATTTTCTAATCCTCGCTTTTCTTTCTCTGCCTTAAATTGTTCATTACTAAATGCCCAGAACACACCATATTTATCAAATAATTCTGTTTGTTCCTCTTGGTGTTTTTCTATTGTTTCGTATAACTTTTTCATTTTTCATATTTTCAAACCTGTAAAATGCTAAATCTTGCAAGTTACAAGTTTATAATTATTCTACTAATTATATTTTATCACAAATCTATATTGTGTCAAAAGATATTGGGTTTTGTTCGGGTGTTTTCTGCGTTTCGTGATATAATTAAGGTAATATGAAAGATAAACAGGCAATAGACAGCAAAATTAAGCAATCTCAAATACTAGCACTTAAACAAAAGGGTTATTCCTACGCTCAAATCAAAGAGGCTACGGGTTTCTCTACTTCTACTATTTATAAGTATCTACACCAACAAAAAGCAGATGACGACACAAAAGACATTGCAAAGCACATAGAAAGAAAGTTAACCGATTTAGAGTATAAAATCGCAGAAAGAACAGCAGAACAATTGTATAAAAGGGTGAATGATGATAAGAAAATTGACAAGGCTAAACTTTCAGAGATAACAAACACTTACAAGACCATACGGGAACTGCAAGGTAAAGGAACAATCGGTAATCAGATTAACATACAAATCAACCAGAACGGCGACACATTTACAATCGAAAGCAACAACGACTAACTACCCATAACATACCACTACAAGCTACAGCAGTTTCTTAATTCCAGTCCCTAATTTTTCCACCTTAAACCGAACCCTGTGGGATACGCTTAGCGTGAGGCTATGGTGTGAGTGCGGGGTCGCACGAGCAGTACCTACACGCACAATCACCTAACCCAGTTTAACCCTTTTCTTCAGATAAGTACCGTGTGTTTAGTATATATGTGTATATACACAACCACCTACTCTATTTGCAGCTTCGCTGCCGTGTTTTTGAAAAAAAGAATATAAAAGACAGCTGCGGGTATTATACCCAGCAGCAAACAGAAGCACGAGGATTAACCTGGCGTCAGCTAAGGTAACCTCAACCTGTAACACTTAGTTATAAGGTATTCTTTCAGATATAGTGGGAATAAATAGGAATGGAGCGAGAATCTTAAAAAAGAAACTCTGGGATCTTTCTAGCAGCAAGTCCGCTTTTGGGTTACCTTGCTGTTGATGTAGGTGCGTTACCCAGTTAGCTTACCGACACGCTACACCCACGATGCCCGTTCAGATCTTGGTACACAGTTTTAAGGTTTTACTCGGGTTCACATCGGCTTGAATGTTCTTATCGAATGGGTTATAATATAACCGCATCGTCCTCGTCTATGCCTCTACCGTTTTTAAAGAGGGTCGTATCCTCTGAGTGCTTCGGCGGGGGCGAGGTGCCCCTGAGGTGCACTAAAAAATACCGCAACAAAGCGGCTTATCTAAAATCTCTTATGTAAATCTGCTAAATTAACCATAGTTTTATATTACTACAAACTAACTAAAATTATAATATCACTTCAGAAATTGGGTGTCAATTTTCCTGAACGCAATGTCAGTTTTTTCCTTGAAATAAACCTCTCCTTTTGATGTTAGGATATAAATCCCATCATTTGTGGCTGAGATTTGTACTACTGTAGTTGTAAAGTCTAGTTTTAATTTCTTTGATTGCTGATGTGTACGTCTTGGCATCAACTTTGATATTGTTTTCGTAATATTGATCATAGATTGTGTCGGGATCGTCTTGATCCTCTGAATAAATAAACTTAAACCCTATGCGTCTTTTGTTGATATTACGCAAACTTACTAGCTTGTAGCCTAATGCCAAAAGTAAACTTGCAAAATATAGATCACTTGTTTCATATTCCATGTTACAATTATACCATAATGAAAAAAGAATTGTATATAGCACAACCTAAACAAGTGCTATTTCACAACGCTGAGGCAGAAGAAGTCCTTTATGGCGGTGCCGCTGGCGGTGGTAAAACTCATGCTATTTTATGGGACGCAGTTTCTAAGGCTTTAAGATACAATAATATCCGTATCGGTGTGTTTAGACGTACTTACCCTGAGCTTGAGAAATCTATTATTTATCGGTTTCTGAAAGATGTCCCTCAGGAACTTTATAATTATTCTAAACAAGAACATAGAGCAACTTTTATTAAAACTAAATCTGTGATTGATTTTAACCATGTACAGTATGAGTCTGATGTACATAAATTCCAGTCTGTTGAATATGATTTTATCTATTTTGATGAATTAACCCACTTTACTGAATTTCAATATCAGTATTTGTTATCTAGACTTAGAACAAGTAGGAAAGGTCTTACTCCACAAGTTAAATCTGGTAGTAACCCTGGTAATATCGGGCATTTATGGGTGAAGCGTAGGTTTATTGATGGTGCTAAGCCGTATAAAATAACTAAACGTGTTGAAGAGTTTGATGGCGGTGTTACTAACTATAC
>CAZDNW010000025.1:0-1542 GCA_964506905.1 uncultured Candidatus Saccharibacteria bacterium | reverse complement strand
GCTTTTAGTCATTGTTGTACTATATGATTGTTGTGGGTTATGGTGTATGTTTTACTAAATTTCATATATAAACCATAACCCATTATGTATCTTCCGATAAAGTGGCTTCTTACGTAACCTGTACCTTTGACATTTTTAAACATTTTTATGTAGATTCGGTGATAGAATTTTCCAAAATGTTTCGTAACTTATTCAATTTTATGGCGAGAGGCGCGCGAGATAAAAGCGCGGGCTTTGCCCGCGCCGCCAAAAGAAAAGTCGGCAAAATGCCGACAAGTCAAATTCTGGTGAGCCAGGGTGGATTCGAACCACCGACACCCTGCTTAAAAGGCAGGTGCTCTAACCCCTGAGCTACTGGCCCGTGTATAAATATAACCTTAAGTGTACAACGGTAGATATTATACAATTAAAAATTATAACATCAATTACTATTTTTAGCAGTAGTTTTAAAAACAACGCTTTATTTTTTAAATTTTGAATTGGGTTTTCACTTAGAAAGGTATTTGAACATGCCGCAAGTGTATTTTAATTATTTACATCACAATTTACTATCTGTATAATTATTTTCGTGCATTTTATGCTATAATAATAAAAATCTTGGCCCCGTCGTCTAGCGGCCTAGGACATCAGGTTTTCATCCTGAAGATCGCGGGTTCGAATCCCGCCGGGGTCACCAATCTTCTTGGACGAATATATTGTACAATTATAAGTAATATTTATTGTCTTATTTGCTTGACATACCATACTTATGAACACATATCTTTCGACTTTTATTTCTGGATTACAAAAACCAGTTGAGCAACTATTACGTGAGAATTTGAATGTTTTGCAAATAAGCTTGTTACTTGATGGTACTGTGATATATCAAACAAATGAAGATATAAAAAAGATACAACATCTGAGATTTCTTAACAATACATTTTTAGTTTTAGAAAAGTTTAAAAATTTGCAAACAAAAGATAACCCTTTTAATTACATGCTTCATCAAGTTATTTCTATGAATTTAGATGTGGAATTAAAAGATTTTCTG
Source organism: uncultured Candidatus Saccharibacteria bacterium (assembly GCA_964506905.1). Lineage (GTDB taxonomy): Bacteria > Patescibacteriota > WWE3 > 2-01-FULL-39-13 > 2-01-FULL-39-13 > JALWZX01. The sequence goes on along the minus strand of CAZDNW010000025.1, from coordinate 512 downwards.
CAAGGCGCAAAAACCTTTCGAATTGTAGCTTCAGATGAAAACAAATGCATATCGTTAGATAAAAAGTTAGTGACCGAAGTTGAAAATAAAATTTGCAAGAGGTTAAATTTAAAAGTTGATTCACATAAACCACGCATAGAATTTTAGTTTTTGCGCCGAAGTGAAAACATTGGTTTTTTTATGCTAAGACTAACTAAAAATATTACTAACAAAAAATTACCAGCCGGAGAGCTAAGACCTGAACTTGCATATATCCTTTGTTATTTATCAAACCCAAACAAGAATGATGTATTTCTTGACCCGTTTGCAGGATACGGTTCAATTCCCATAGAAAGAGCTAGAAATTTTCCCTATAATCTAGTTTTTGCGAGTGATAAAAATAAAGATTTTAAACGGATAATAAGAGATAGAATGAAATCCAAAAAAATGAGCAAAACAATAATACCTAAGGTTCAGAATGCTTTAAGTATGCAATCATTTGATGATGAATTTATAACAAAAATTGTTACAGA
>CAZDNW010000024.1:0-2751 GCA_964506905.1 uncultured Candidatus Saccharibacteria bacterium | reverse complement strand
ATAACAGAGATTATAATCGTTGCCACAGAAGAAGGAAAACCAATTTACGAAGATTACTTTCACAACACAGTTCAACACATATACAAGCAATTATCTAAACAAGGCAAAGAAGAAAGATTTCAAAAAGTTACAGAAGTTTTTAATTTACCAAACATTATAGTGATAACACAAGGCAAAACTTTACCCTACGGAAACGGTTCGCCTTTGATTTCCGCAAAACCATATTTAAATGGTGAAGAAGCATTTTTATACATTTACACTGACGATATAATTATGGGAAATTCAGCATGTGCAGAACTAATAGATGTTTACAATAAAAGCTCAAACGATGTAACAGGTGTTATAGCGGCAAAAGATATGCCAGAAGCCGATGTAACAAGATACGGAATTATAAAACTAAAAGATAACACAGAAAATGTATTAGATTATATAATTGAGAAACCATCACCAGAAGAAGCACCTTCTACTCTAATAAGTTTTGGCAGATATTTATTAACACAAAAGATTTTTGATTATTTATATGTTGATGAGAAAAATTTAGGTAAAGATGGGGAACTCTGGACAGTTGATGCAATTCATAGAATGGCTAAAGAATCAACCGTGTTAGTTAAACCAATATCAGGCAAATGGAGAACTACTGGTGACCCTGTAAGATATACTAAGGCGGTTATTGAGTATATGATGAATGATGATAGGTATAGAGAGGATTTGAAAGGGTATTTTGAGAAATTAGCACATCAAACAATAGCTACTAAGTAGGCTTTATATGTTGAAGAGTCTAATTCCTCAATTACTATAAATCTTTTATTAAAATAATCTCTAAAGCGTCGTCTTGTTTCATCTACCTCCTGATGTATAATATTATTCAAATTCCCCTCGCTTATTTCAAATCCACTACTATAACCCGACCAATAAACTGCTTTACTACGCCTATGCTCAGTTATCAATAAAATCCTAAGATCTTCATCTGATAATAAAGGATTTGCTAATACTTTGGAATATATTAATGATGCAAGACAAGAAAATTTTCCTTGCCCAGTATATATTGAGTTTACTATATCATATCGACTAAAATCTTCTAAAAACAAAAACAAAGCTGCAAAACTATTATATACGCTCTTGTTCTTTAAATATTTTTTAAAATTAGTATCAGAAAATAATTTATCTATCGTATCAACTAACACATTACCAACCGGTTTTCCTCTAATAAACCTTGCCCCCGAAAACTTATCAATTGACACACCAGAATATGCCGCAATCATTAACACATTAACCACTAATTGAAAAGCTCGTTCAATATCATCTTCTTTAGACTCCCGTTGAAGTTTACCCAATAAATCTTCAACTACCTCTTGAAATGGGCGCCCATCGATATCTAAATTATCAATTACACTTTTAAATACTTCTAATGACTCTTTATGGGTGGGATTTAATGGGTTTCTAACAATATTTCGTTTAAAATAATCAACAATAAACGGCAACTTATTTCTTCCAATTCCAATTTCGTTAAACCCACTACCATGACGATTAAATAAATATATAACATGCGATGATGGCAGTTTTGATGCATGAGCTCCATTTATCGTTGACACTTGTTTATTTGGCGAATTTGTCTCTTGATCGATAATTTTATCTGACTCAGGGTCAACATATCTACCCCCGGCAATCAGACTAGCAGTAGAAATTGCACTATCTCTATATCTTATAGCTTCTCTCAGATTAGGGTTATCAGTATTTAATATAATTCTGGCTTCCTTAACATACCTAGTAAAATCTCTAAAAAATATATAACGTGCATAATAGTTTATTATCCATTGATGCAAATCTGTGAACAAATATGTACCATCTTCTAGCTCATGGCCAAAAGGCGAATATATTATTTTTAAATCTGGTAATAATTTCTCTAATGCATTTATTTCAGGTGCTCTAAGTAACGGATTAATCAAATCAGTATCATTTAAGTCAATTCTAGGAACCAGCTCCGAAAAAACCACCTTCCCACTAGATCTTCCATCGTGAATAGTATTTTCTCTCTCCCCTTCGTTTGGATTAAACTCGTCAATAGACATGATATTTTTTCTGGTTATATCTAACCTCATACCCTACCAATGCACCCGATACATGTACATTGAGAGAGTAGTTTTTGCCAAACATTGGAATATAAACTACATCATCAGACAAACTTAAAACTGATGAAAAGACACCTTTTGTTTCGTTACCCAACACTAAACATACTTTGTTGGGATATTTAAAATTTTTATAACAAATAGCATTTTCTGTAATTTCCACTGAAATAATACGAAAGCCTTCTTCTTTTAACTTTTTAACTGCAAAATCAGGTCGATTATAATATCTATAAGGAACACGATTTTCTTGCCCCATTGAGGTTATTAAAACATCTCTTGAAAACTTTTTCTCTATATTTTTAACATCTAACTCTTCTATATTTGCCGGAAATTCACCATAAGGCAAGTAAGTATCACCTGTTATTACAAGCTCTTTAGCCCCAACAGCATCAGCGATTCTAAACATATGCCCAATATTTACAGCATTTTCAAAACTCTGCAATAAATAAACAATTTCAACTTCATCTGCAAGATTTTTATACTCTTGCATCATCTTTTTTATTTTAGACCGTTTTAATGGTTTCATACTTAATTTTTTCGTGCAAATACCCAAATTACACGGTTTGTATCTGCTAAACTATACTTAAATTCTTTTAATAAAAATAAATTCGCATTTTTTATTTCT
>CAZDNW010000023.1:0-2087 GCA_964506905.1 uncultured Candidatus Saccharibacteria bacterium | reverse complement strand
AAAATAAATAAAATTTCAAAAAAAGATTACAAAATAATAAAAAGTAACTTATTTGAAAACATAAACGAAAAGTTTGATTATATTTTTGCGAACCCTCCTTATGTATCAAAAAATGATGAAATAGATAAAAGTATTAAATATGAACCTGAAATCGCTTTGTTTGCTGATGAAAATGGTTTAAGTGTTATTAAAAATTTTATAAAAAAAGCACCTAATTACTTAAAAACTAGCGGATTTGTTTTTATGGAATTTGGATTAAATCAAGAAAAAGAAATTGAAAACCTATTAAAAAGTGTGAACATAACTGAATATGAATTCGTAAAAGATCAGTTTGGTAAAAATAGGTTGGTAATTTTTAAAAATAGTTAGATTTACTTTTTTGCAATTGTTTCTAAATATTCTAATACCAGCTTAACTCCAGACTTAGCACTATCGACATTTTCTGGTAAATCAGCTCCCGAAGCTAAATCGTGTCCCCCGCCTCCAAAATGTTCTGCAATCTCACGAACATTAATAGAATTTGGAATAGCTCTAAATGAAACAGCATAACCTCCAGCAGGTTTTGGTCTTACCATAAACCCCCAATCAGCTCCATATATAGACTTTATTACATTCTTAAAACTATTTATACCTCCTAAGATTTGAGTATTTACAAATCCTTTTAGTTCTTCATTTTCTACATAAGTATACGCAAATGGGGGTAATCCTTTTATATTTTCTATTTTTAAATTTCTTGCCAATATTGAAAAAACCTGTAATTCTGCTATATCTGTTTTGTCGTACTTCGAAATAAGTTCTTCTAAATAAATGTCTCCATATTTAATTAATTCATCTGCAACTTGCAATGTATCCTTATACATATGTGTATTTGCAACATATTTAAATTGTCCTGTATCGCCTATAATTCCTAATAATAAGATTTCAGCAATATCTTTATTGATGTTTTCCTTATGATTTCGCCACAAAAGTTTATATATAACTTCTGCGGTACTTGACATTAAGTCTTTAATACACAATTCAAAATTTTCACAATCAGTATGCGTTTTATGATGATCAATAATAATGAATTTATTATCAAAATCAGAAACATTTCTGCTTTCATTTTTATCGGTAACACGCAAAAAATCATTTGTATCTAATACTATAACTAAATCAGCAGGCTTTATATTATCTGGAGAATTTTCTACAAACTGAATTAAATTATAGTTTTTAAAATAAGAATATCGTTTATCATACTTAGAATCTCCAGTATAAACAATTCTAATCGGCTTAGTTAAATTAAGTACCTCTGTTAGATAATAATAGACCGCTAAACTAGAAGAAATTGAATCGTCGTCTGGATTTGTGTGCGACATTATTATAATAGATTTTGCTTCAGTAACAAGTGAATCAAATTCTTTCTTATAATCTTGGTATTTGCTGTTCTTATTTGTATTATTCATAACCTATGTATTTTAACATAAAAAAGGGTGGCGATTTTAATCGCCACCCTTTTTAGTAATTAATCCCATGGTTACGCTATTTCATTTAAAATCAAAGTTCGCTATTACGATGAAATTATAAAATTAGTACATTAACACATAATAAGAAAGGCGGGTTAGTTTACTAACCCGCCTTTCTCAGAATAAAGCCTAAATTTAGTTGTTAGCAAGCTTTTTAATTCCGTAACCTAATGAGATTAATCCTAATGATGTAGTTATTATTGCTACATTTCTTGCCATATCTTTTGTTGCTTGCGATGAATCAAAACCTGTAGTTGGTAATGTTTCAATTATTTCCTTACCATGAACTTGCGGTAAGTTTAAACAAAAGTTCGCATAATCTACAGATTCTTCTTTATCACCGTTGTCATCTCTTTCACCTTTTGCTTCTGCAACATTTGTTAAGCATAATTTATCGTCATTTGGTAATACACCGTCATCTGCAACATTTGCATTAAATACAAATGTTTTTGATTCACCAACATCTAAATCAAAATGATCAAATTCTGCTTTGGTATTATCATCTGTTCCATAACCATCACCATCTTTGTATCTAACATATGATGGTAAGATATCTTTTAACTTAATGTTTTTAATCTTAACATC
>CAZDNW010000022.1:0-2695 GCA_964506905.1 uncultured Candidatus Saccharibacteria bacterium | reverse complement strand
CATGACCACTATGCAACGGTTTATCATAATCAAAAGCCGCATGCATAAAATGATTACTTGAAATAGAACATTGATCACCATATCCGCAATGTCTTTCTGCTGGATAATCTCCAGTGCTATAACACTTGGAATGATCTCCGTTTTCAGTACAGGGATGTCCTTCATCCTCAGTAAATTGACTATAATCATCATCCTGAAACATCACCCAGCCATCTACCGGCTTGATAAATACTGTACCAGCGGATACCTCACCAATAAAACAACAGACGAACAATATTGCATAAACTACAATTTTTCTGCTCTGCATCTTTCACCTCTTTTGTTTTCAAGGAACTATGTTTGAGCAATTATGCCCACATTCCATAAACCACCAATTGATTTATGGAGTTGTGGGCAAAATTATGTTTTATTCTTTAAAATATTGTTCAGTTAATAATTTAACAATAACGCCCTCCATCTCTAACTCTTCCACCGGTCGATAAATCCACCCACAACCACTCCCCTTGCAAATATATTTAAATGTTAAAACAAATCTTTGTTTTTTATTTTGGTCATTCCAAATATCCAAAACAACAACGTCTGCGTTCGATCGCATAGCAACAGGAACATTCCTCACAATAACACCCTTTGTAATTAAGCCACCATACTTAAAACCAAAACTTTCAACTTCATTTTTGTGTATACTTAATTTGTCTTTAGTTACAAAATTTACAAAATCAATAACACCTTTTGTTGTAAGTTTATTATATTTTTCAACGTCAATACTGAATATATCTTTATACTTCAATTCAGGCAACTCAATTCTATCCGCTATATCTTGATCACCTTTATCACCTCTTACTCCAGAATTTACCACTTCTGATTTTTCATTATCTTCAGACATAGCATTCTCACATTTCTTTACTATATTTCTATTAAATATCACAAACCAGCCGGCCATTAAAATAATGACCACTTCTAATACAACATTCAATTTTTTATGATTAATTTTCATTAAAATATGTTTAATTATAACACCTCTTAGTCTATTTTATTGTAAATTACTTCTTATTTTTATCAACGTCATTTCGCTTACTTACCCCATAAACCACCTTTTGATTTATGGACCAAACCTTGGATCCCTTCCAGTGGTCAGAAGATTTATTTCCGATTCGAAGATACTTCAGACCCACATCGTGGTCATAACCCGCCCAAGGATCATCCCCTTGATCATTGTTATATCCGGAGCCGGTGCTCTCCCTTTGATTACCGGCATCACCACCGATGCTTCCACCACTACCACCACCAAAACCTTCTTGAACACCGGGGGTAAAATCAACTTCATTTGTTTGGCTATTGACTACTAACGTACCGTAAATATTATCATTAGCTGAACAATCATATTGATTTGCCAAATTATTAGCAAAACCACTCCACCAATAATCCGCTGGGGATTGACAAATATTCAAACCGAAAGCTTGTGTCCACCAACGATTGTAAAATGGGGTTGAATTATTTAAAGCAACCATTTTTTGACCGAGGTTTTGCCAGACACTAGGTTCATAAGGCAACGACCAATGTGCAGGTCTGGCAGGTAAGTCAACGGTAATGTTTGTAACCAGCTTAGGATGTCCGGAATAATATGACGTTTTGGATGAATTCATAATAATAAAATCATGAAACCCATGCTGCATAGGTGCGCCTTCTGTCTGATAATACAAGGCTACCTTCTTTACGTTGGATGAGATATGAAATATAGAGACAACTGGATCAATAAGTGCCAAAATATCAACTGGGTAACCAAACAATTTCAAATACGAAGCCACGGCCAGCATATGATTTGCCCCAGCACTGTATCCAATTAATACAACTTTATCACCATCATTATAATGACTAGTGATATAATGAGTTGTACGCCAAGTACCTGAAAATTTGATGTGTGATATTACACACCTAGAAATGTACCCTTACATTTCCAATTAGTCCTTTTTATTCTTGCAAAAAGGACTTTAGGAAAAATAACTAAAAGTTATCTATTTCTAAAATATACGGTTCTATTAATTTAATGTATTCTTCACCAAGGTCTTCAAAAGGGATATCTTTTAAATATGGATTTTGTTGATACAACAGGTCTGCGTTGATACTAACAAAATGAGACCTTTTATAACCAGGAATTTTTATGGTGATATATCCTTCTATTCCACACTTGTTGTCATCATCCTTACAATTGGCACATTCTGTACATTCTTTAATATCATATTGGATAAAACCAATTTTATTTTTAACTTTTACTTCTTTTCCTATTTTATACTGATGAATAAAACATCTTTTACCAACCTTATCATCATTTAGACAAGATTCTTCTGTTGGTATTTTTTGTGTACGATAGTAACGCCTAAAGTTTTCTAAATTATCTTGAAATACTTCTTCTCTATTTTGAAATTTATCTGCTGAATTGGTCCATTCAGAGCCAATGTTTTTAACAAGCCCGCTTGAAAAAATTATTTTAAAAATATTACCAATGTACATAGTCTCTTTGCGTTGCTCTGCATCCTCCGGCACCTTCACTGTTACCCCAATTTTATTATGATGATAAGATTTCCACCCATCACCCAAATCAATAATAGTTTCTCTGTTTTGATACTTTATATACCCAAAAAATCCGCCACCAATAATTATCGCTGTTATTAAAACTACTCCTAAAATTTTTAATTTC
>CAZDNW010000021.1:0-5001 GCA_964506905.1 uncultured Candidatus Saccharibacteria bacterium | reverse complement strand
AATGATTAAAATTAGATATTTCTAAAGTCAAACTTATTAAAGATATAAAGGCTTCTATTCCTAGAGGGCAACGGGAATTTGTGCAGGTAACCCTTCAAGTTTTTGATCCATCAATTATTCCTTTTTTGGAAAATTTTATAGTTGATTATATTTCTTCTCAGCCTGAAATAGTTAAGATTATATCTGTAAAAAGAAAAGAGCTAATTTCTACAATCAATAATTTAAATAAACAGATAAGTTCCTTGAAGAAATTGCAAAGTCTTTCCCTTGAAAAGAGAGATATTAATCTAGATCCTTTGGAAGTACAGACCACTATTAAAGAATATGAAGATGAGATTGTAGAGGACAAGGCAGAATTAGCCCTTTTGAAACCTCTATATTTAGCTGTTCCTGCGATAATTCCGCAAAAACCTGCTAAGCCTAAGAAGGCCTTGATTATTTCTGTATCTCTTGTCTCAGGCCTGTTTTTAGGCACATTTTTGGCTTTCTTTTTCGAGTGGTTAGACCAAGCTCGTAAAAGATATGAAGAGGTTGAGGGGTAGGGGGGTGATGGGTTGATGGGTTGAGGGTTTTAAACTCAACAAACCCAATAAACTCAATTACTATAAACCCAACAAACCCAATAAACCCAATAAACCGATGGAGGATTTAAAATGCAGAAATTTAAGCAAACAGATTTTGATATTGAAATGTTGCCCAGTGAAGCAAGGAAAGAATTGATTGATTTTTATCAATTTTTATTGTCTAAGTATAGAAAAGAAATAAATAAAGTTGAAGCACTAAAAAAACTATTTATGAAGCCTAAGGGGAAATTGCCTTATAACTATAAATTCAATAGGGAAGAAGCACATGGGCGATAGATTTTTTGTAGATTCCAATATTTTGATTTATGCGATATGTGAAAATTCCTTAAAATGTGATATAGCGAGGCAACTGTTAATAGATAACAGCTAGTCAGATAATTATTAGTTCTCAAGTAATTAATGAATTTATTGTCGTATCGCTAAAGAAAAATATTCTACCTATAGAGAATATTTTTGAATATGCTGATGGTTTTATGGAAATTTTTGATTTTGTTGTAATAGCAAAGAAAGACATTAGGAAGGCAATGACTATTAAGGCAAGGTATAAATATAACTACTGGGACAGTTTAATAATTGCTTCTGCATTACAGAATAACTGTTCGATTTTATATACGGAAGATTTGCAAGATGGGCAAGTGATTGAGAACGCCTTAAAAATAGTGAATCCGTTTAGGGTTGAGGGTTAATGGGTTGAGAGTTGATGGGTTTAGGGTTGAGGGTTTTAAACTCAACAAACCCAACAAACCCAATAAACCCTAAAACCCAACAAACCCAATAAAGCGGGAAGCAGAAATACTGGAGGAAAAAGATGTTCCAATCTTTATTAAAAAAGATTAAAAACAAAAAAGCACAAATAGGCATTATTGGTCTTGGTTATGTTGGATTACCGTTGGTCAGAGAATTTTTAAATAAAGATTTTAAAGTAGTAGGTTTTGATATAGACGAAAAAAAAGTTATAAAGATTAATGCAAGTGAAAGTTATATAAAACACATAGATAGTGAATTTATTAAAAAGTATGTATCTTCTCATTCATTTTCTGCTACTACTGATTTTTCTAAGTTAGAGGAAGTTGATGTTATTATCATCTGTGTACCCACTCCTGTCGGAAAACATTATGAACCAGATTTATTTTTTGTTATTAACAGTGCTAAAACAATAGCTCAATATTTGAGGAAAGGGCAGCTTGTTATTTTAGAAAGCACAACTTATCCTGGCACCACAGAAGAAGAGCTACTTCCTATTTTATCTCAAACGGGCTTAAAGGTAGGGGAGGACTTTTTTTTAGGCTATTCTCCTGAGCGGGAAGATCCTGGAAATAAAAAATTTTCTACATCCACAATTCCAAAGGTAGTTTCAGGAGTAACGGAAAATTGTCTTGCTCTTGTTGATGCTCTTTATAGTCATATTGTTGTAAAAACAGTGGTGGTTAGTTCACCAAAAGTAGCTGAAGCCACAAAAATATTAGAAAATACCTATCGTGCTGTAAATATTGCTTTAGTTAATGAGCTAAAAATCATTTTTGAAAAAATGGGCATAGACGTATGGGAAGTAATAGAAGCTGCCAAGACTAAACCTTTTGGTTTTCAGGCGTTTTATCCTGGGCCTGGCCTGGGTGGTCATTGTATTCCAATAGACCCATTTTATCTTACCTGGAAGGCAAAGGAATATGATATTCATATTCGTTTTATAGAACTTGCTGGTGAAGTAAATACAAGTATGCCTTATTATGTAGTAGAAAAAACAATTAGGGCATTAAATGCGCATAATGTTCCAATTAAAGGAGCAAAAATTTTACTTGTTGGCATAGCTTACAAACCTGAGGTGGATGATATGCGTGAAAGCCCTGCTTTAAAAATAATGGCACTTTTAGAACAAGAAGGTTCTGTGGTGGATTATCATGACCCATACATTCCTGTTCTTCCTAAAACAAGAAAATACCAGTTTGAAAAAAGCTCTGTGCTGTTAACAGCTCAAAACATTGCCCAATATGATGCAGTAGTAATTACAACCAATCATTCTAATGTAGACTATCAGCTTATTGCTGAGAAAGCGAAATTAATTATAGATACAAGAAATGCGTTAAACATTAAAGGAACTCAAAAGGGGAAAGTATGGAAAGCATAAATAAATTTATTGCTTTGATTGGAACGGGATATTGGGGAAAAAATCTGTTGCGGAATTTATATGAATTGAATGTTTTGCACACTGTATGTGAAGTTAATAAAGAAATTATTACTGAAAGGAAAAAACAATTTTCAGATGTATATTACACCAGTTCCTATGAAGAAGTATTAAATGATTCCAGTATTAAAGCTGTAGTTATAGCTACCCCTGCAGCAACCCATTACGAAAAAGCAAAACAAGCACTTCTTGCAAATAAAGATGTGTTTGTAGAAAAACCTCTTGCTTTAAAAGTAGAAGAGGGAGAAGACTTGGTTAAGTTAGCTAAAGAAAAAAATCGCATTTTGATGGTAGGGCATCTTTTACAATATCACCCTGCGGTTCTTAAATTAAAAGAACTTATAAAAAAGGGGGAACTGGGAAAAATTCAATATATCTATTCTAATCGTTTAAATATCGGTAAGCTCAGAACAGAAGAAAATATCCTCTGGAGTTTTGCTCCTCATGATATATCTGTTATTTTAATGTCTCTTGAAGAAGAGCCAGTAAAGGTAAGTGCTTCTGGTTCTGATATTTTAAATAAAGGAATTTATGATACCACTATTACCACTTTAGAATTTAAAAGTGGAATAAAAGGACATATTTTTGTGAGTTGGCTCCATCCTTTTAAAGAACAAAAGCTGGTTGTGGTTGGTTCAAAGAAGATGGCTGTTTTTGACGATGTAAGCAAAGAGAAATTATTTATCTATCCTCATCAAATAGAGTGGAAAAATGGTAAAATTCCTGTAGCTCAAAAGGCTGATTATTACACTATAGAAATTGAACAGGCAGAACCTCTTAAGGAGGAGATGAATCATTTTATTGAGTGTGTTTTAGAAAGAAAAACTTCAAGAACAGATGGAGAAGAAGGTTTAAGAGTTCTTAAAATTTTGAATCTTTGTGAAAAGTCTCTGAGAGAGCGAAAACCTGTTGAAGTTCCGGAAATTACCGAACATAAAAAATCTTATTTTATTCACCCTTCAAGTTATGTAGATGAAAATGTTGAAATAGGCGAAGGCACAAAAATCTGGCATTTTTCTCATATCCTTAAAGGAACAAAAATTGGATCTAACTGCATTATAGGACAAAATGTAATGGTTGGACCTGATGTAAAAATTGGTAATAGGTGTAAAATACAGAATAATGTATCGGTGTATAAGGGAGTAATTTTAGAAGATGAGGTTTTTTGTGCTCCTTCCTGTGTATTTACGAATGTTTTAACCCCGAGAGCTTTTATAGAAAGAAAGCACGAATTTAAATCTACCCTGGTAAAGAGGGGGGCAACCATCGGAGCAAATGCAACTATTGTGTGTGGTATGAACATAGGAAAGTATGCTTTAGTGGGTGCAGGTGCTGTGGTAACAAGTGATATTCCAGATTATGCGTTATATTTAGGCATTCCAGCAAAACATAGCGGATGGGTTTGTAAGTGTGGAGTGGTGCTTACGAGAAAGGTAAGATCTGAGAGCCGTAAAGAATTTACTTGTCCAAATTGTGGGAGTAAATATGTGCTTAAGGGTGAAAAATTTTCGGCAATTAAGGAGAGTGTATAAAGTAGAGGTGATTGCATGAGAGTTATTGCTAAAAGTGTAACAGATGGTTTCTTATGTAAATATTTATTTGGGAGTATTTTTAAAGTACATAATAGGGGGAGATATGCAAATTACAATAGAAGTTAATAATACAAAACTGGCTAAAAAATATTAGCAATTCTTTCTTTACTTCAAGACGAAGGTCTAAAAATTGAGCAAATCTTTTCTAATACAAAAGAAGCTTTACAAAATTAGGATGACGAAGATGATTTAATAAAGCTCATAAAAGAAACTTGGCAGGGAGAAAATTTGGTTTTATCAACGCGAGATTATAAACAAGTTGTGGAGGAAGTTTGGACAGAAAGATCAAATATGTACAAAAGAAATGATCTGAAAGAACTTTGGAGGTAATTGCATGAGAGTTATCGCTAAAAGGGTAAAAGACGGTTTTTTAATTCCTTTTATTGAGGAGTTGAAACAAGTTCAGATAGATCAGATAGAAGTAGAAGTATTTTTAGAAAAATCTTTTACTGACAGATTAAGAAAGACTATAATGGAATTTCCAGAAGCAAAAATAGAGTTTGGTAATTGTTTAAAATATTCCACCCTGGTAAAATAATGTCAGATACCAGGGGGTAGAAGATGAACATGGTAAAACTTTCAAAGGTAATGACAGAAGAACACAAAGCAGAAGAGTTCTTAAGAGAAATAGGAATTTTGAAAA
>CAZDNW010000020.1:0-35966 GCA_964506905.1 uncultured Candidatus Saccharibacteria bacterium | reverse complement strand
CCTTCACTATCTGCTTCTAAACCTGATATTGAACTTGTTAACTTCGTTCCTGTTATTGCTGATATTGGTAATTTTACTGCTACATTATCTGTATCTATTTGAAGTCCTGCTCCTGTATTTACTGATAATGTTGGTGTACTTCCTGCTCCTGTTGCATCTCCTGATAATCCGTTTCCTGCTGTTATCGTTGATACATAATCTCCTGTTGTTTCTGTTCCTAATGCTATTCCATTATCTAATGTTGCAAATTCTGTTGAGTCTACATTTGAGTTATGTATTATATTTAATTCTGCTGCTGTACTTGTTACTTGTGTTCCTCCTATATTCCATGTTCCATTAACATCTAATGTTGAACCTGTTGCTAAGTCTAATGTTGTTCCACTATCAAATGTTAATGTTCCTGATGTATAGTTATCTGTTGTATCTGATCTTAGGAATTGTGTACTATCTAAACTATCTAATTGTCCTGCGTTTATATCACTTTGATTTATCCAATATGGTTGGTTACTCGCATTTACTGCTAATACTTGTCCTTGTGTTCCTTGTGCTGTTGCTTGTATTGCTCCTGTTCCGTTTCCATATAATACTCCGTTTTGTGTTAATGTTCCTGTTCCGGTACCTCCATGAGCCACACCTAAGTAATTTGCGTCAACGCTCCAGCCTAAAGCCCCGTTAATGAATGGAACTCCTACAGAACCTGAAGTATCTAACCCAGTACCGCCTCTGTCTGTTGGCAATGTATTTTCAATACTCCACGCACCATTGGTTACTAAAGGTACACCGTTATCATTTCCATTACCTAAACTTGTATCTAAACCAGTACCTCCGTTGGCTGGTTGTACTTGATTAACAATATCTGTTGATCCATCTATTGCACCCAATATAATCTCTTGATTGTTTAATGATAAATAATCGTAATTAGTCGTATTCAAAGTAACAGGATCATGTGTAGCATCTGTTAAATTATCGTCTAAGTCGGCTAAAACTTGTTGAACAGTAGTTCCATTACTCTTATTAAATTCATCATAAACTCCGATTATGGATGCCCCTGATGTAGTGTTTGTTGAACCAGTATCGTCTAATCGAATTCCGTCTATTGATATATAACCATTTCCAGCATCACTAACAGTTAAATTTCGTACATTACTTACTGCACCTGAATTTATGTCTATTCCATTTATTGTAGAAGTCGTTGGTGCACTTATAGATCCAGTAGTTGTTAGTGTCCCATTAACTGTTAAAGCTGAATTTGCCAATGAAATCAAATCGGAATCTACACCAGCAACCCCAATTGTATTTCCATCTAACGAAATACTATCTACATTCATCACACCAGACGCACCAAATGTTACAAAATCAGACCCACCCGACTGCACCTTGAAATCACCAGTACTATTTAAATTAAACGTACCCGTATTTGTTCCAAAATTAACCAACCAATTCCCATTTAAATTATTGTCAGCATCATAAATCATTGCTTCAACCTCTGATTCTGTTAATTGAGTATTTGTATCCTGTTGCGTTAAATCAACCCATTGAGTTCCATCATATACATAAAGATTGTTGTCATTTGAGTTATAATAAACCCTTCCCGTTGTATTAGTTACCGTCGTCTTTGGTGTAAATAATACATCATCAAACTGAACAGAATCTGTTGTTCTAACAGGCTGATTCATTTGGTATAGCTCGACCTGACCTTGACCCGTACCTGTACCAGTTTGAATTGATGCAAATATAGGAGTTGCGCTTTGATCTATATTCTGCGGTAAACTCAGTGTGATATCATTTGCATTATTTGTTACAATCACTTGATTTGCAGTTCCTTGCAACAGTTTTGGCGTTGGGTTTGCTCCTGTAACACCTACTAGCAATTGTCCGTCTGTTAGTGGTGTAACAGTTTGTAATGGCGCAGCTCCCTGTCCAACAACAACCCCATACTGGGTTAAATTATTAACACCGGTACCACCCATACTAACAGGGAGCTGCGCCACACCGGTTAAAGTATTTGAATCCGACCAATATGCAACTTGATTTGCAGATGGCGGTGTTGAATTAGAACGAACTACTAACGTTGTATTATCCGTATTTGGAATATAAACAGTGGCATCTGCTGTTGGATTAACTGCTGTTAGTTGTGTTTCAAATCCATCTGTTGTATCAGTGCCTGTGAACCATAACGAGTTACCAGCAGTACCTGCCGAAGTAAATGCCGAACCGCTCGCAACATCACCAACCGCCGAAATTCCTATTGAACTAATACTTGTACATGTCCAATAATTATTTGTGTTATCCCATGCAAGCATTTCACCATCGCCACAACCTGAAATTAAACTAATGCCATCAGCATCTACTTCTAAACCTGAAAATGAATTAGTTTGGCTTACAGTTTGAGATACAGTTGGGATTTTAACTTGTACATTATCAGATGCTATCTCTAAACCATCCCCAACATTAACATCTAAGTTGAGCAAACCAGTTGTACCTCCACCGCTTAAGCCGTTACCTGCTGTTACACCCGTTGTAGCATATGTTGATACATTATTTGAATCTAACAATGTACCAGATCTATTATCCAGCAAATTAAGTTCGGTAGTATCTATCGCTGCACCATCAAGAATATTTAACTCGCTGGCATCTGCAGTAACTTGCACTCCGTTTAACGCCCATGTTCCAGTTAAATCTAATGCTCCTGTGTATGTTAACGAATCAACTAATTCAGAATCATCAACTACATTTTGAGATAAATAAACCTCACCAGTGGTATTCATTGTGACATCTCCGCCAACATTTCTGTTTGTCCACGAAAGTGTTCCGTCATCATAAACTAATATTTGTGCTGCTTGTGGGGAATTCACAGCTGTATCTGTAAGTTCCGATAGTTGATCATACTTAGCAACCTCTGTATCTACATAATTCTTTGTAGCTGCATGCAAAGCATTGGTTGGGTCTGCATTTAATGTTAAATAACCCGTTAAAGTATCACCTGTTACATTAACAAATCTATTATCTGCTTGTAGCCTTGTTAATATATCAGTGTCAGCATTATTATCCAAATAACCTTCAGCCGTTAGATCTGCATATGCACTATAATAGTCTGTACCTAATGTACCTGCATTGATATTGTCTGCATCTTGATAAAAAGCGCCATGTTGTCCGTCTAACAAATCTGCATTTAAACCAGAACCAGCACCATCGTTGTCACTTGTCCATATTGTACCAGTTAAGCCATGTAAAAGATTAAGCTCATCGGTCGTAACTAAAGCTCCATGCAACTTATCTAATTCAGTTCCGGTTACCGCTGTGCCATGCAATTTATTCAGCTCGTCTGCGGTAGAAGTCACTTGAGTTCCACCAATATACCAATTTCCATTAATGCTAAAATCTCCTCCTGCATTAAGTGACGTGCCTGTAGCCAAGTCAAGAGTAGTGCCATTTGCAAAACTCAATGTATTTCCACTTCCTGAAAATGTCGTATTTGCATTCGATCTCAAAAAATCAGAGGCCTGTAAACCTTGCAATCTACCTGCATCAATATCTGATTGTGCTAGCCAATCAGGAGTACCGTTATTTGAATACAACACATACCCGTTAGCACCTTGAGCGGTTGCGTTTATGGCGTTTGTTCCATTACCATAAAGCACTCCATTTTGAGTAAATGTTGTAGCACCAGTACCTCCTCTTGGCACATCAAGTGTCGCGGGAAATTCCCAAGTACCATTATTAACATATGCTAACCCTGTTACACCCGCCGTACTTGTACCAGTACCTCCTAGATTGTTCGGTAACACACTTGGTACAGACCATACACCATTTGTAATTATGGGAACTCCATTGTCGTTTCCAGAACCGGGGGCTGTATTAATACCTGTTCCACCTCTTTGCGTACTTAAGTACTGCTCACTAGATAATGTGTTTGTACCAGACCAATAAGTAACATATCCAGCATTACCTGTACCTAACACAAAATAATTATTACTCCCAGTATATGGAATTGTAACTGTTACATCTGTAGTTGGGTCATCTGTATTAACCAAAATTTCATTATCGTCTGCCGTTGCACCTTCAAAATATAACAAACTACCCGTACCGTCTGGCGTAAATACTTCACTTGTACTAGAATCACCTACTTGTATAACACTTTGCAAAATAGAAGAATCTAATTCTTCTAAAGCACTTTGCACATCTGTCGATGTAACATTAGTCATCGTTGAAGGATTAACCCCAACTAATGTTGCACCGCTATTAACACCTGTGTCATTAAGCCCAACACCGCGAACTACTAAATCACCATTATTGATAGTTATCCCTGTTGAACCGTCAACAATAAAATCACCATTTGTTTGTAAGGTTGTAGCTGATGGTCTATATAATGTAGTATCTGATAAAAATGTAATAACCCCTGAATCATTAACATAAAATGGGGCTGTATTGTTTGTCCCACCTACTGCAAAATCATCTGTTGTATCTGTTGGCGCTAATACCCCTGAATTTCGTTGCCAGAAATGATCGCTCAATGTAGCTGGATCAACCCACTCAAAAACAGAAGCAGTATCGTCATATGTTAATACCCATCCATCAACTGGTGCAGCGGCGGTAGTAGATATATCTTCTGGCAAAATAGTTGCATTAGTGATTTCACTGGATTCAATGGTTTGACCTAATAATGTAGTATCTGCATCGTATGGCTGAACAGTAACACCTATATCATTGTCATCTAACAATGTATTTCCCCATACTCTTGAATCAATTTCATCAGTTCTTAAATTACCTGATGAATCTAATATTAATACTGTGTTATCTGAACCTGCTATTAAATTAGGCAAATTGACATCACCGGCAAGTCTTGTATTGCCAACTAAGTCCAAAGTGTAACTTGGTGTTTGGTTGTTTATACCTAAATAATTATTAGCAGAGTCCCAATATAAATTGCTAGAACCAGTGATAGAGCCTTGCGAATCCCAAAACGCTACTTGGTTAGTGTCACCGTTTCCAATAACAGCACCAATATCTGAAACATCAGAACAAGACCATTGTGTACCATCAAATGAAAGCATTTGATCTGGATCACAACCTGTTAAAAGACTAAGCCCGTCAGAATCAACTTCTAAACCTGATACATTTTGCGTTTCTTTTGTAAATAATGTCGTTGCTCTTTTGATTGAAACATTATCAACTCCGACTTCAATGCCATTGCCTGCACCAATTGCCAATGTTGGCGTTGATCCATGTCCTGCTGCATCACCTGTCAATCCGTTTCCAGCAGATATCGAAGCAACATAATCACCGGTTGTCTCAGTAGATAAATCGATTCCTCCAGCGAGTCTTTCAAATTCAGGCTTTGTTACTGCAGTTCCTGCAAGTATGTTAATATCATTAGCAGACGAATCGATTTTAGTTCCGCCAATAAACCAATCGCCGTTTATATTAAGAGAAGTACCTGAATCTAAAGTTAGCACTGTACCACTATCAAATGTTAATGTTCCACTTGTATAATTGTCAGATTCACTTGACTTTAAAAAGTCTGTTGAATCATAGCCATCTAGTGTTCCTGCGTCAATTTGTTGTTGGGAAATCCAATCAAATCCACTAGTTCCATCATATACCAATACTTCATTGGCGGCCGTAGGTTGGTTTAGAACTTGCAGGTCTTGTGCCAACAAAGTACCATCTGTAACTTCACCCGTTTCAATAGAATTCCCAAGTATAGTTGTATTTGCATCATATGGCTGAACATCAGAGCCTATAACTAAACCAAGATTTGCTCTTGCTCCTGCTGCATCGCTCGCCCCCGTACCGCCATGCACAACTGATAAGATATTTAAAACATCGTTTGTCAAATCAACACCATGTAATTCAAGTTCCTTAGTGGTGGGATTAATTTGATTAAGTGTTAAATATGTATATCCGTTAGACTTTAATGTTAAAGCATTATCAATGTCATCGGTAATTGCTAATGTACCGGATTTGTTAGGAAGATAAAGAATTTGATCAGTTGTCGGTTCTTCAGCTGTTAACAATGTCTCGTAATCTAAATCTGCTAAATTAGTAGAATCACCTTCAAAATATAGTTTATTGCCATCATACGCTCCATCTCTTTCTGAAAATGCGTCACCGCTTGCCACGTCTCCAACTCGACTAATGTCGCCAGGTACAATACCCCCAACATCCTGCCATAAGAATATGTCATTCGCTGCATCGTATGTCAAAACCTGACTGTCTAACGGCGCAGACGCGCTGTGTAAATCTTCAGGTAAAATTGTATTATTTTGAATCTCATTTGTATCTATAGACGACCCTAATACATTTTGTATCTCTATATATCCTGGGTTATTATTCACTAATATACCAGGACCAGCCGATATCGTTGACAATGAAAAACCAGACCCGTTACCTATTAATATCTCTCCATTTTGTGCCAACGAAGTATCCAAACCTGTACCTCCGTATTCATTTGGTAGTTGACCAATAAATCCAAGATTTGGTAAATCTAATGTTCCAGATGATAATGTACCTGTATTATCATCATCAAATATATACGCTTCTATATCATCCTCAGTTTCAGCAGGTAAACTATCAAATGTGAGCGTTTTTGTCACTGGATCAACAGTTATATTGATACCTGGACCTTGTTCAAAATTTAAAATATCTGTATTCGTTGAAGCAACAATTTGCTGTCCATTGCTTTGGATAGTTTTAAATATTGGTTGAGAAGAACCAGGATCCACATTTGTAATAGTTGTTCCGCTAATACCTATACCCGCACCAGGTTGTAAAGTAACATCACCAGTTGTTCCACCAACGCTTAAAACTCCGACATTCTCCAAAGTATTACCCGAAATAGCCAATCCATTACCTAAATTAATATCACCTGTTAAACCTCCTATACCTAAAACACCATTGTTTGAAATTACCACATCTTGCCCACCTGAAACTGTTATACCATCTGTACCTTTTACTGAATAAATAACATTAGATGCAGTTAATTTTCCTAATCCTAAGGTTAGGTTTTGGCCTGTCGCATCAATATCCTTTAAAAACTTGGACTTACCTCTAACTGTAATGTCTTCAAAACTTGACGGAATATTTATTGAGAAAAACGGTTCTACCGTTGAATCAGATTCGGCTAACACTCTGCTATCTTTTTCCTTATCTAGTTCTTCCTTACTCACACCCAATACTGCAACCTCTTTATCAGAAGAAACAGTGTCATTACTTTCTTGTTCAAAATTCGTACTAACCTTAGTTGCTAATGTTTTTATCGGGTTATCCTCTCTTACAATGTGCGTTAACGATGACATATATCTACCTATGGTTGTCTTTAAATCACTACTGTAACTAGTTCCCGCAAATACCAAACTTCCTAAGGTGAAAAATAAAAGCAAACCTACAACTATTGCAGTCTTATGGTGAGCAACTTTTTTATCTGCATCGGTAACAGCCATTGTCATCACTTTATCCTCAGCATTTTTGGTAAAGTTTTCATCATGCGCCCTTAGAAAATCCTCTCCGTGTTTTATTATAAAATAGTCGTCATCATCCATTTCATCTGATATTTGATTTTCAGATTTGTTATCAGAAATAGCGCTATTATTTGATTCTTTTTTTGACTTCTTATTATTATCAATTTGTAAAACATTCTTTTTTGTATCATTACTTTCGGGTTTTTCCATCTTTTCGGTGTTTTCAATTTTTGATTTTTCATCTTTTTGGGAATTCTTAATTGTTTCTATATTTTCAACTTGATTATTTTTGGTTTCTGACTTACCTTCTTGTGGTGCTTTAAATAAATCAACGCCTTTTTCAGCATAATATTTCTTTAATTTAGCAACGGATAATTTCTTTTCAGTCTGTAATCTGTGAATCTCAACTAACTTATCAACAACCCACTCAGGCATATGTGGCACAATTTTTCCATTAATATAAATCCTCTTTTGCTTTGGAAGTAGACCATTCTTGACAAAATATCGAATTCTATTTTTGGGGTTTCCATAGCCAAACTTTACACCGGCATTAATAGCTCTTTCGATAATTTCTGTAGTAGGTATTAGTTTGTTATAGTTTTTATCGCCATTATTAGACATCTGGACAGGATTCTCGTTACTATAACCTTACGAGAAATTATACAGAAATATTTTAATGAAAGCAAGATTGCACTTAACGAGAAATTCGTTTTTGATTAAAATAAGTACGCAAAACCCTGTCAATTTTTCGCTTGAAATCTGCCTTTTGCAACAAACAAACCGATGAAATTTCCAAAAAATATTACTCAAAAGAAGCTGAAACTATAGGACTGTATTTGACTGGTTTAATCCAAACTGTAAATTTATAATTGCTTGCTTCAAAATAGCAGAAAATTTAAACAGTACATTAAGAAGTATATAAATTTCAGTATTTATTAAAATGAGAGACTACAAACCTAATTTCTCATTTATAAGAGGCATTATATTTGGTAGAATAAGTTTAATGCCATTTCTAAATACGAACACACCTACATTTGATGCAAAAATAATGAACTCAGAAAAAGTTTTATATGAGGGAAAAGCAAAATCTGCATCATCAGTAAACGATACTGACAAATTTGATATACTACCAGGACATACAAATTTTATTTCAATAATAAAAGACTATTTAATACTTGTAACAGAAACCGGAGAAGAACTAAAATTCGACGTCGAAAACGGAATTGTCATGGTTTTTCAGAATAAATTAAAAGTATTTCTTGGAATAAAACAACAAAAGGTAGCTACACACCTAATAGATGACGAGAAAACAGGGCCAGCAGATGGGTCAAATGAGTGATAACCTCGTGCTATGGTTGTTAATAACGCATAATCCAAATTTAAGACCTCAAAACGATTGAGTGAGTGATACGAATCTTCTTGATAAAACCTGCAATCACTCGTTATTAGCTTTCGCATCTTCAGCTCTACCAATATATAAAAATTCACGCGGGTCTATGTCATCGTAATCGCCATTTATAATCTTATTGACATCTTCTACCACATCTTTTATGTCAATATTTACCCCCGGTCTACCTGTCTGCACTTCAACAACAAAGAAACTCTGTGTCATATAATTCCTTAAAATTTTCGTTCGTTTATATATTATTTGATCTTCTACGGATAATTCGTGCTCACCGACTAATGATGCAATTCTTTCAATTTTAGATGACTTCTCAAGCAACTTCTTTGCCTCTAAATACGCTTTATAGTGATCCTCTCCTACTATGTCAGGGTTTAATGCAGATGACCCAGATTGTAAAAAGTCTATAGCTGGAAATCTACCTTGTTGATAAACTTCCCTAGAAAATACAACACTTGTGCTTAAGAACGGAAATATAGATCTAACACCATAATCTGTGACATCATCAGAAGGCACGAAAACTGCCTCTATAACTGTTACACTTGCATCTTTTGTTGAAATTAAACGTTCATGGAATTCACCTAATTCAGAATTCAAAGTCGGTTGGTAACCATCTTCGGATGGTAATAAATTCATCAAAGTTGCTAGTTCATAACCTGCCTGTGCAAACCTATATGCATTATCCATGAAAAACAGTACATTTTTCTCTAATGCATCTCTAAAGTATTCTGCCAAAGTTGCGGCAGCATAAGCAGTTCTAAATCTCACAGCCGGATTTTCACCCATTTGTCCCAATAATAATGTAACAAATGGTAAAACACCGGTCTCATCAAGTGTTTCTAATAACTCTTGTGCCTCCCTAGAACGCTCTCCAACAGCTGCAAACACAGAAACAGTGTTAACCTTGTCTAAATTTAAAGTCCCATCAGGATTAAGCTTATCCTTAGCTTCTCCACCCTCTTTTATTTCAGAACCTGCAATAACAATATTGTTAATTAACTCAGTTAAAAGTACGGTTTTTCCTACACCAGCACCACCAAACAACCCCGCTCTACCTCCTTTCATAATAGGACAAAAGAAATCAATCGCTTTTATACCTGTTTTTAGAATTTCATTATGTACAAAAACTTTATCTGGAGTAATCGAATCTTTTCTACCAAAAACTTCCATATAATCTTCAGATTTAATTTTATCCTTACCATCATGAACATGACCAAAAACATCAAATACCCTACCTAAAACATTTGGTGTTGCTGGTACAGTAAGTGATTTACCTGTGTTTATAACTAGTTCGCCACGTTTCAGATTGTCGCTCTCTGTCATGGCTAAGCAATAAAATCTATTACCCGATGATGATGCAAACACTTCCAATACCATATTTTCATCCGATTCTAACTTTAAAATATCATGCACAGCTGGTTTTTCACCATTAAATTCAACTTCTATTATTTGACCTTTTATTTGTTTAACGATTCCTTTGTTGTCTGTCATAATAATTATTGTGTCCACAAAGCAATACCAGCGATTCTTTGTAATTGCTTTTTATTTGCAATACTTCGCTGTATTACTCGTTTTTGTAAAATTAA
This sequence comes from uncultured Candidatus Saccharibacteria bacterium, assembly GCA_964506905.1. Taxonomy (GTDB): domain Bacteria; phylum Patescibacteriota; class WWE3; order 2-01-FULL-39-13; family 2-01-FULL-39-13; genus JALWZX01. The sequence goes on along the minus strand of CAZDNW010000020.1, from coordinate 25,518 downwards.
CTCATTTTTTAACTTCTCAGCATTCTTTGTAGAAACTTCCATAGCGTTAATTCTAGAACCCAATTTTGCAAGATCTGATTCAGCAAATGCTTGCAATAATAAATATACGAATATCTGCAATTCAAAAAAATTTAATATTACATCAAGCGATGGTTCAAATAGATAATGGTGGGTTTCTATTTCTTTCTTCTTTTTGTCATATTCAATTTCACCACTAACATTGGTTTTTGTTGCCTCTTGTCTAACAAGATTAATGAATTTTCCATGAAATACATTTACATGCTCAAACTCAATTATATAATCAACAACTGGCTGTAAATTTTCTACATTAACTTTTTTTGGCAACGCAATATATTTAAATTTTAAGGGTGATTTAGGATTTGCCATATTATATGCTTCCATTGCTGATTTCCCAGTAATACCGACTACAACGATGTCAACATTTGTGTTCGCCTTTACATAATCAATAAATTGAGCAAAAACCAGATTTCCAATATTACCAGTCATCCTTTCGTTTGGCATAATCAAGACAACTACTTCTTTACCATTCTTTTTTAAAGTAGAAAATGATAAAACAGCATTTTTAGCAACTTTTTTTGTCTTTTTACTTATTTCTTGCATATATGATACTTTTACTTCAAAATATACTTCTGCAATTTCGTAAAAGAAATCACGAGATGACAACACTGAATCTCTCACAGTCTGCATTTGCATAACGGCAACTTCTTCATAAGCTTGTGCTAAAGATCTAACCATATCAGTAATTTGTATTTGTTCTTCAACTAATTCTGTTGTTGCCATAATCCATTAAAAAATGATTTAAACGATTTAACTTTTTCTTTATAATCTTTAAAATTTTGAGAATTTTCCATTAAATCATCAATTTGTTTTCTAACTCCGTCTTCTTTATTGTACTTATCTACAATCGCATCTCTCATTTTTATTATATCTTCTTCTGAAACATCTTCTAGTTGTTCGTCATATAACATAGTCAAAATAAGCACTTGTACAGGATGCGGAATTATTTGCGTATAATTTTGCTGGAAGAATGTCATAACTTTTTCGCCCCTAGCCAGTAAAGACTTCTTTTCGTCACTTAATTCCGCTCCAAAATGCGAAAAATCTAACGCTTCCTCATACTTTGACATCATCATCATCAGTTCCCTGTTTAACGCTCTTGCAATCTTGTGTTGTGTTTGTTTACCAACACGAGTAACTGACAAAAATAAATCTATAGAGGGTCTTTGGCCTCTGTTAAACAATTCTGTATCAAATAGCAGGTGACCATCAGTAATACCTATTAAATTGGACACAATATATCCAGTCAATCTATTATTAATTGTACCCGCTACACTTAAACAACTAATAGCAGCTTCCTTTCCATTGACATTATAATTTCCTGCTCTTTCTAATAATCTTGCGTGCTTGAAGAAAACATCACCCGGATATGAATCTCTTCCCGGAAACCTCATTGCTAACAATGAAATTTCCCTATGGTACATAGCATGTGTAGTTAAATCATCTAAAATTACTAAAACATCTTTTCCATTGTCTCTAAAATATTCTGCCATCGTCATAGCAGAATATGGTGTTAATGTAATTAAACTAGGAGAATCATCCGAACTCGTAGCAATAACAATAACATTTTTAATCATTCCTGCCTCCGTTAGAAAATCTTTCATTCTAGCTATTTCTGTTTTTTCTTTACCAATTAATGCATAAATAACAATTGAATCTAATTTAACTTGTGTTTTCATAAAATTTAATAATGTCCATGTTTTGCCTGTTTGCCTATCACCTACCACTAATTCTCTTTGACCTTTACCTAACGGCAACATTACATCAACTAATGATACTCCGGTATATAATTGCCTTGTAATTCTAACTCTTCTATCAATTTTTATTGGTTCGATATCAACAGGCCTTCTTTCAACACTTTCATCAATTTTTAAATCATCGTGAAATATTGGTTCGATTAATGGTGTAACAACTTTACCTAAAAATCTATCATCGACAGGTATAGACAATCTCTCACCTGTTCTAACAACCTTTACTCCTGGTCTTACAATATCTCGCGAAAAAGTAACAATCTCAACTTTATCTTGATCAAGTGATGTAACATATCCATGTTGTCCCGTTTCAAATATAACTAAGTCATCAGATCTAACATTTGGTAGGCCTGAACATTTTATTATTGGGAATTTAACCTCATTTACTACGCCATATTCTTTTGTTTCTTTTAACAATTCATCAAATGTTTTCATAATTTAATGCTTATTTATTAGCGTTTTGTACTAAACTATTAACGCCTTCGTTTTCTTTAGCATTGTTGCTTTTATCTGTCTTTACCTTTGCGTGCTGTGTATTCTGACTAGCATTGTTATTTTGAGCATTTCTGCTAATCCCTAATTCTCTTGCGAATATTTCATCACTAGATAATACTTTATCAGCAGGCGTTGAATATTTTCCTTGCATCTCATCTTCTTTTTTACTTGGCTTATTCTCTATTTTACTCTCACCATCCACATCATGGTGATTATCCGTAACAATGCTAGCATTTTCACCATGAACATCTAAAACAGTTTCTTTTATTTGCGGACTTTCAACTTCTGCACCGTTACCCTTAACTTTTGCATTATTTGCAACGACTTTCTCTGATAAAATTTTTGCTGTATCTGTACTAGCAACTTCTTCTGTTTCTGCATTTGTATCTAAACCACCTTTTTGCTCAATTTCATTTAACGCACTATTAATTACTTCTACTTCTACATTCTGTTCACCTTCTTTATTCTCTGATTTTTCTAAATTATCTTTCGCTTGTGGGTTCTCTTGTTTATCATTTGCTTTTTTATTATCACCATTTAATTGCTTTTCAGTTCGCTTTTGATTATCACCTTTATGTTTTTCACTTTTACTGGTGTCATTTTTAACTTCGGGGGATTTTCCTAAATCACTGTTTAAAACTTCGTCAATCAAACCTTTTATGGAATAATCATTATATTTTCCATTAAATTCAACAACAGCTCCCCCAACAATTTCTGGGTTAATTTTCATATTAACCACTAAACCATAATCCAGTCGCGAATTAAAAAATGCGATAACACTTTCTACATCATGCACGGTAGGTTCATATGCAATTTGAATCGTTACTTGTGGCATTGCTCTTAACGACTTTTCAAATTCTTCAATGATTTTTTTTACACTTTCCACATCTAACATTCCAACACCTAATTCACTTTTAACTTCGTCAAATATTTCTTTTTCTTCTTCTGTTAAATATTCGTTAACCTTAGAATCTATATTTGTATCCACTGAATATAAATCATTTGACAACCTATACAAACTATTAAGCAAATTATTATATTGACCTAAACTTAAAGACCTAGTTATTTTCATATTAGTTAAAAACTTTATCTTGATATGCTTTTTCCAAAGCTTCCGTTACTATTTTATTATGATTTTCTATTGTGATATTTTGAGGAATTAATTCTTTAATTATTTTGTTTAGTTTTTCTTCTATCTCAACTTTAAATGCTTCCTTTTGATCTTCTTTGTATTTTTCGATTTCATCTAATGCTCTTTGATATTCTTCAGCATATTTTTTCTGAAACACTTCTTCTGCTTCTTTTGTTTCTGCAACTAATTGTTGTGATATATTTTCTATTTCTTGCTCTGCTTTTTGTTCTACATCTTGCGTGAATTTTTCTGCCGTCTGTAAATAAGCTTGTTCTATTTGTTTGTATAAATCTTTACTTTCAACGGTAAGAGTTTTTAACAATGCTTCAAAATTATCTTCAATTTCTTTTCTTAACTCTTTGCTTAAATATTCTGAATTTTTTAATATGTTTAATGCTTTAACATTTGCCTCTTTAACAATAGATTGCGATAAATCATCTACATCATCTAATTTTTGATTATATTTTTTCTCAAGTTTATATAAATAAAAACTGTAAGCTAAAATTATAATTGAGATTACAATGTTAATTGCGTACAAAATTGTTAAGGTGTTTACACTTGAAAAAATGTTGCTAATTGCTTCAAACATTTTGGGCAGATATTTTCTAAGGGGAAATCATATTATCTGACTTCCACTTAAACATTAACTTATTATTATTCTACAAAACTATTATGAAATATGCCAATATTAAACCAGCTAGAACAATTGAAATTGTAATCGCTACATTTACAACAATACTAAAATTTATTGCTTTACTTGCTAATGGGTTTCTACCAACAGCTTCTATACCTCGTGATGCGATTCGAGCAAATGTAAGATATCCAAAAATGATAGACACAACAACAACAGTACCTGCAAATATATATTTCATAACTGCCGATGGGCTTTGGTATTCAAGAAGCTTTGTAATAGCAAAAATATCTGTGAATGTTAATTTGTCAGGAAATCCTTTTTCTTGACCTAAATAATTATAATGCAAATGCATTGCTACTCTTATTTTCTTTACTTCGTCACCTAATCCCGAAACATCTTCGTCAGCAACGCCTATTGCAAATCCCGGTCTGTCAGCTTTCATTGCCACTCCAGGAATATCAGAAGTCGTTAAAACATCGCCCTTTTTAATATCACCATTTTTTGTTGTTACTTTTACATATGCCGTACCTGTATCCATAACAGGATATCTTTTTTCATTTGCATTGTATTCTTGATCACTAATTTCAATTGCTGGGTTTTCGGTTACAACTCCAATAACACTAACATCATAAGTTTTTTGACTTTTTCGATATTGGTTATCTATGATAGATATTATATCTCCGTCTTCTACATCTTCTTCTATCGGATAGTATTTAGCGATTCCAATAGACATGTCAGCCGCTGTCGGTTCTCTAATAAAATTTTTTATTGGAATATTGGTTGGTTGTGTATTGTCTTGATTGGTTTGCTGTTCTGCTGGTTGTTGCTCATTTTCTTGAGGGTTTTCTGTTTGTTGATTTTGTTGAGGTTGAGTTTCTTCTGGATTTTCTTGTGCAAAAATTACGCTTAAATTTCCCAATAACAATAAAAAGACAAGCCCAAGTATACTTGATTTAAATATTATTTTGCTAAAAAACTTCGCGGGCAGAAAGTTACTCATATATTAAGTATAAAGCATATACCAGAAATAATTAAGAATCAATCTAATAACATTAGGGTCTGTTTTCGTGCATTTTCAAATCTTGTTGTGGCTTTGCGCCGTCTAGTTTGGGGTAAATCTATTGTAGTAACAAAGATATCTCGTTCTTCTTCTATTTTATCTATAACCCTATCTACCAATTTTTTTAATTGCCTACCTTTTGGATAATAACCATAATATCCTTCGATGAATGCTTTTATAAAATCAACATCACTAATTTTTTTAGACCGTATATCAATTAACCATAATGCTATCGCTCTAGCTAAGTCACTAAGCTTAGCGTTTTTTGATTGAGTGATTCTGCCCCATTCAAAATCAATAACACCCGACACTTTATTTCTGATAAACAAAACATTTTCTTTACTATAATCACCATGAATAACATTAAGGTCATGAATTCTTTTAAGCATTCGGCCTGCATTTCTAGCTGCGGTTTCTGTTGCCCAATATCTTCTTATTTTTAAACCTGGAACATATGTTAATACAGCAACTTTACGCATATTTCCATACAAATTTATTTTTGCATATAAATCATTTTCGTTTGGCCTTATTACAGTATAAGTTTCAATTCCTCCTTTAGATAACTTATCTAAAATTTTAAGTTCGTTTTTTATAAATTTAGTAGATCTTGATTGAGAATAAAATCTAAAAATTAAGTTGTCGTCAAAATTATTTGTTTTTACCTTAACAACTGTATTGCCTCTGCTAGCATAAAATATTTTATATGACTCTACTCTACCTAAATTGTACAAATCAGCAACCTTTTGTATGTCGTGTTTTGTTATGTAAAATTTGACATTTCTGGGCTTTACAATACTACCTGCTAAAGCCTGTTCTAAGTCGTACAAATACGACAACCTTGCGTGTTTATAGTCCTTAGACCTTTTATCACCATAGGTTTCCAGCTGATATAGAAAACGGATAGCTAATATAATAAGTGAAAACTTAAACGATACGACAAAATCCCTTCTGGCTTGCTTACCTTTTTTAGATTCGTAATAATTGTAAAAATATGTCAACACCTTTGCTTTCCAAAATTCTTCACGCCAAAAAAGTAAATATAAAAATGCCGCGTCATACCCTATTGGTACACTGCTCATATATTCCCAATCTAAAAATGTAAAGCTCTTAGATTTATTTCCTTTTATTAATATGTTTTCCGGATATAAATCTCTATGCGAGATACATCGTTTTTTAAATGCACGGTCTTTATATCTATCAAAAAATGTTATTACTTTATCGTAAAATGCAGTCGGGATTAAACCTTCAACATTCTCAAAATAATACTGAAGCTCTTTTTTCGCGGTTCTTTCACCCCATGATTCATCGATATTTGATTCTTCTAAAATTTTAATGGGCAATGAATGCATCAACCCAAAAAATTCGATAAATACAGGAAAATTGTTGTCATGAAATATACCCCATTTGATTCCAAAATCCTTAACAAATTGACCAATTTGTTCTCCCTCTCTATATTTATAAATAAAATACGGGTTATTTCCTTTAAGCGAATACCATTTAATTCTAGGTATCCATTTTCTATACCTGTAGGTTAAATGTTTTTTTAATTTTTTAATACCGTTAACTTCATTTAAAAATCTTCTTCTTGCATCATCGTCTTCTGAAGCAAAAAGTTTTAATATGTATTCATCACCTCTCTCGTCAACAACCTTATAAACAAATGACCTAATAGACATGCCATCCGCAGTACGCAATGTATCAACTATTTTTAAGCCGTATTTATTTAATATTCTATTTGTAACCTGATTAAAATTATCAGCTGAATTCATTTTTAATTAAAATGCAGTTTATAAACAATATAACTTGGCAGACTTAATTATTTTTGAAGATTTACTCTGGCTGACCTCTAGATATTCTGTCATACTCTTTTCTGTATTCTTCTAGATATTTATCAAAAACTTTCATATCACCTTCGTTTCTAAATAAATCCATAATATGAATTGCGTCATATATGTCATTATCCCTCTCTAATTTGTATTGACCGTCACGCCATTTAATTGCTTGTTCGTATTCTCGGTTTTCTGCAGCTTTTCTTTCTTGATCTCTTAGTGCTTTTAACAATGCCTTGTAATGAGCAGTAGCACCAAATCTTTTTGATAATGGAATTCTTCTTTCTTTACTATCGTTTTGAGCCATTACATCTACCTTTCCTGTTCTTTGCCATTCATGTGCGGTAAACAATATTTTTAAATACAGTTCTTCTGCTTTTGATCTATCTTTTTCACTTGAATCAGGAACCATAAGAACAACTTTATATAAAGCGTTCATTCCTTTTTCAACCATTTCAACACTCCACCAAGGTATAGCACATGCCCACCACCACGGATCACTGTTTAATGCTCTGTCTAATGCGTCCCGTGCTTTAATCCATTCTCTTTTTCGTTCTTCACCTTGTTTTTCTTCAGGTGTCATATCTTCCCAATTTTTAACCTCTTCAAGTAGTTGCGGGTATTTTTTATCGGAATAATTAGAATTTTCCACTGCTCTAATAGCTATTCCAGCTAATTCCCATTCTAGCTCATGAATTTTATTATCTTTATTAAACCAGTATGCAAATGGATTACCTTTTCTAACATCTTCATAACTTGAAGCCCATGTAGAATCCATAGGTCTTACTTCTTCAATTTGAGGATATAAATTAGGCAATTCAGAAATGAAAACATTTTCCAAATCATCAGCACTTAGAAGTTCAAATAGCGTTTCTTCTAAACCTGGCCTATGGTGCCCAAATGTTTCCCCATCCATGGCTGTAACAACATATTCGTCATTGTTCAATCTGTCAGCCATAACTTTTCGCATTGAATCTACGTTTCTTACCAACGCGCCCATTAAAACATTTGTCGGTTTTTTCTCCCTAAAAAATACTGTCAGGTCAATGTCTTTAATCTTAAAAGTTTTATTGTTTACAGGTTTTGGGTCCATATCGCACAACGAAGATTCGTCTGCTAATATCCATTCGTAACCAAACTTCTTGACCACCTCTGCCACTTTAGGACTATATGCCATTTCTGGCGAAAAGAAACCCTTTGGCTTAAATGCGTCACCAAAATACCTACTGTTCGTTTCGTGGTTTAGTGCAATTTGTCGTTCTATCTCATTCTCGGGTGTTAATGGCAAAAACGCATGAAATTTTGCCGATCCAGTTAATTCTATTCTTCCCATTTCTACGAGTGCCTTAATATCATCAATTACATCCCTATACCCATGTTCGAAAAGCATTTCGGTAAGAACCGCATTTACATTAAGGGTTATTTTTCCTTTTTGTAATTTAAAAAGCCCTCTTAAAATTGGTCTGTATGATTCATTAACAATTTTCTCAAGTGTACCTGGATGTTGATCTGCTGGTTGATATATATGTAAAAAGTGTGCCCATCTCATGTGATATATTTTAACATTATTTGGTAAATTTATGTATGCGAAATTATTATGCGGAATTTAGCCCTTTATCTAAATCAATAAAAGCTTAATTATTAATTATTCTATTAATTCCCCATGAACATATCCTTCTTGCTTAAAATGGAGTGCTTTTGTATATAAATCGTAGTATTTACTCGCGATAGAATCCCAAGAAAAATCCGCAGACATTGCATTTTTTTGTAATTGTTCCCAGACTTTTTTATTTCTAAATGTTTCTGCTGCTCTTACCATTTGACCGTATAATGACCAACCATCGAAATCTTTAAATTTAAAACCCGTACCTGTTAAATTTACTGGATCAAAATCTTCAACTGTATCATCTAGTCCACCTGTAGCTCTTACAACCGGTATTGCACCATAACGCATAGCTTCCATTTGAACAATACCACATGGCTCGAACCTTGATGGCATAAGCATAATATCGGCACCACCAAAAACGAGTTTAGGAAGTGTGAAATTAGGATACGGATGTACACCAATTTTACCTTTATATTTTTTAGCTAGCTTTTCTGCGGATTTTCTTAAACCATGATCACCTGACCCAATTAAAACAAACTGCATATTAAAATCTTTCGCAAATTTATCTACAACTTCTAACATCAAATCAACACCTTTTTGATGGTCTAACCTACCAACAAACCCAAATAAAGGAACATCAGGATTTACTTCCAACCCAAATTCTTTTTGAAGCTTTCTTTTATTTATAGCTCTTCCACTTAAATCGTTAATACTGAAATTTGCCTCCAAAAGCGGATCTGTTTCAGGGTTCATTTTCTCATAGTCGATACCATTAACTACACCAAACAACTTAGATCGCAATTCTAATAACAGTTTATCTAAACCATTTCCATATTCTTTAGTTAATATTTGCCTTGCATATCCTTCAGAAACTGCATTGATTAAATCAACGTATAAAATCCCTCGTTTTAGGTAATTTAATCTTCTAAGTCTATCTGAAAAAAATGGAGGAATCTCTGATTTCCCATCATCAAAATTTAACTCACTTGTAGGATCAACATCTTGTCCAAGATAAAACATATTATGAATAGTTAATACAGTTGCGATGTCTGAAAAATATTCTGATTTTTTATATGTCGTATTAATAATATTTGGAACTAATGAAGTATGCCAATCGTGAACATGAATTATGTTTGGTTTCCAATCAAGATATTTGTGTATATATTTTAATGCACCATAAGATAATAACGCCCACCTTATATGATCGTCAGAATACGCATAAATATTATGTCTCTTCTCGTAGTATTCCATATTTTCAAGAAAATATACAATAACACCGTCTTCTCTAACATATTTCTTTACATTGCAAATTAAAAACTGTGGGTGACTAGATTCTTTACTATGTCCTGTAGGAACTCTTAAACCTTTGTGTATCAATTCTAGTTTATATTTTTTTTCGTCAATGATTCCAAACTTAGGCATAAAAATTCTAACATCATGTCCTCTTTTTATTAAGTTTTTAGATAAATAACTAATAACATTACTTAATCCTCCAACATTTGAGAATGGTTGAACTTCAGTTGCTATATGAAGAACATTTAAACTAACAGGATCCTTTTCAATTTCTCTTTTCTTATCATCTGAACCAACAATGGGTTCTGTTATCATTTTAGATACTTGATCTATAAATGATGCTTTTGAATCTGATTTTGTGGAATTTATTGGAGTTTTCATATGATATAGATTTTAACAAACAAACATAATTATTTCTACTATCCTTATATAGGCAAAAAGCCGTCTCCACTTTTACAAGTGTCCTGCCCAACCACTTGTACAGTAAGAAACGGCTTTTTGCCTACCAGTTTATTAACTGATAATAAGAATGAACTTATTAAACTCATCAAATTATTAAAGGCAAATTCCTATCCGCGAGATGGAATGGAAGACGGTATTTGAAGATAATTTTAAATAATACCAACAATGTCTTCATTAGTACCACCATTCTCACAGAAAGGAATCTACTTTTAAATATTATGTCATTGTTCGTAACATATAATACAACCTATAGGGCTATTTGTCAATAAGAAGAAACGTGGGGAGGTGTGCCATGGCACGCCTCCCCACCTTGTCGTTCTCTCTAGGTTGCTTCTATTGTTGTTGTGTCTTAGATAAGTGTTGCCTAAATTGAGTTAGTAGGTCAGGTCTATTAAATTCTGCCAATTCATTTAACAAAACCTTATCTTCAACTACTCTAAATCCACCAATTTCTTTCGAAGGAACAAATATAATGTCTGTATTTATAAGAATACCAATATTTGCTTCTTTCTCAGAATTAACAGGAACTAGCTTTAATTCATTTATCCAAATATTCATGTCCTCTGGGTTTGCATAAAAATGTAATATAGTAAACGGTTTAACTAAAAACACATGCAAAGACATACCAGCATCTAAAGTAAATGCATATTCCAAATCTCTAACCTGTGCCACTTCTTTTATTTTTTTCGCTAATTCTATTAAATCTGTATATTCACTTTTGTAATATCTTATACGACCAGGTCTTTCAATTGGTGCTTGTTCGACTTCTTGTTTTTTCTGTAAAGGTTGAGGTGTACTCGTGGCACCCATTTGTGACGCACCCATTGTTTCAATCTTTGGTTCCGGTTGCGGACTTACATTTACCGATTCTTGTTGGACTTGACCCGCTTGCACAGAACTAAACCTGTCCTTATCCGCTGACATTTCTGTTTCCACAACCCGTTCTTGCGTATATTTGTAGTTAGTAGTTTGGTTTGTAAGAGGATCGAAAACGTCTGTACTAACTGTTTCCTTTTCCATTTCTATAGTTTTTTGATCTGCACTTTCTTGGCTAGTGCTACTAGCTGAAGAATCGCTTATCCAATCTGCTAATAAATCATCATCGAAACCACTACCAACTCCCGTCTTAGTTGCTACTTGCTCATTACTCTCTGCTCCACTCTTTTGATTCCCATATCCAGCAAACGGGTCAGTAGCTTGTGGTTGTTGAGTCTGTATGTAATTTGATTGATCAACACCAACATTATTCTGAACATTTTGCGTAGGTTGTGACTCAGTTACTGGTGAAACTGACGGCTCAGTATATTGCTGATTTACAACAGGTTGTTGTGGCACTTGCTGATTTTGCATTTGTTGAGGATATTGTTGCTGATATCCAAATTGCCCTGGTTGTTGTGTTTGCTGAACATTTTGTTGAGTTCCATACGCATTTGGTTGTGAACTCACACCTTGTTGTTGCCCAGATAGCATTTGTTTTCTAACTGGATCAGCATTTAGGAAATCTAAAATCTGCTCCCTAGTAAATCTGTGTCTTCCTGACGCAGTTTTCATAGAAGCGATTTTTCCGTCTTCCATATATCTATACAGAGTTCTTAGGCTAACACCTAATATTTCTGCTACTTCGGTTGAGGTGTATAGTTTGTCTTGTAATTCTATATTCATACTTACAAACTACATAGTCATTTGAGACAGGTCAAGAAGATGTGGTTTGCTATGGGGCGACCAGCGACCGTGCATGCCGTTGTAACCCCAAAATTCTGCTGCACACACAAAGCAAAGTACCGTAACCTACCAAAACCTGCAATTGTACACATCTTAATTATAGAGACATCAGGTTGCTCACGGCTTGTCTCCGTTTCTAAAAATGCAGACACGCAGATAGGCCTCACTTGACATCATTCTCAATATATTGCACACAACTCGCAGTATCGCTCGTTGTCGGGTCAACTAGCAATCGCGTGCCTTATGACATTGTGTTTTGTCGTGCAGTAGAACGGTGATGGTTTTTTAGTTGACATTGTAAAAAGTATACATTAGTATACCTTCGGCTGTTTTCGGTCAATATGTTACAAACTGAGGTTATGTGGTGGACCCGAGGGGATTCGAACCCCTGACCTCTTCAATGCCATTGAAGCGCTCTAGCCAACTGAGCTACGGGCCCATAGACAAATAATAAGTGTGGACCGTATAACAATTATATAAAAATTATAAAATTAAACAATCAAATAACAATTTTACTACATTTAATTATCCAATGATTTCCAAATACTAAAAACATCTGACTTGAAATGCATTTAACATTATCTCTAATTTTATTCAACTCCTTTTAGTCACCATATAATAGAATCATAATATTTGAATTCCACTAAATTAAAATATAAATATTCTCTGTTGCTATAAAATAAGACATTTTGTATTATTACAGAGATATGACTAGTTCAAAAAAGTTAGGATTAACAATAACATCCCTGCTGTTAATAACAGCACTAACGATACTGTATAGTGATGGGTGGCGAATAAATTTGTTTGCCGATAACGATAACAACAAAAAAATAGACAGGCCAAGAATTGAAAAAACCGGCATGTTAGCAGTTAGATCAATTCCAGAAGGTGCAAAAGTATATTTAGATGGAAAATCGATTACTGCTACTGACGATACCATAACTTCACTTAAACATGGCAAATACAGATTAGAAGTAAAAAAAGAAGGATTTGAAACTTGGGCTAAAGAAGTAGAAGTATTTCCTGAACTCGTAACAGATATAACTGCAGTTCTAGTATTACAAAGCCCAAAGTTAGAACCATTAACAAATACTGATGTAACCGCTTATGCAATGGCACATAATTACAACAACATTGCGTACATAACTAAAAACCATGAAGATCCCGGCATATGGTTACTACCATTATCTGGTACACCAATAAATTTACTTAAAAACGATGCTAAACCGCTAGTAGAAGATAACGAACACGCTTCACCATCTCTTGGTGAAGACTTATGGTGGTCACCTGACGATAAAGAAATATTAGTTAAAATGAATAATAACGGTTATCTTTTATATGAAATAAAGCAAGAGTCATCAGATTCAATTCCTAAGCCAATTACTAATGTTAACAATGTATATGATAGATGGCAGAAAGAATACCGAACCAATTTCTTAAACGACAAGATAAAAGAAGTTGTCAAAACTGAGGATTTTCCAAAATGGCTTGCAGATGATTTACAAAACTACGATTCCGTTTGGTCACCTGACGAAAATAAATTTTTCATCATCAAATCGCAAAAATATCTAAAAAATAATAATGAGGAACTACAAGAGTCATCTAATACCAAAGGTAAATCTGAAAATTCCACACAAAAAGAAAACACAAAAGATACTGATAGAGAAACTAATGAAATAGATGTAATTGTTTACAACAATGAGAACCCGTTACCTGTAGGAGAAAAGCGATTAACAATCCCAATAAAAATAACAAATCCAGATAAAACAAATATATATTGGTACTCAGATTCCTATCACTTAATAATAGTTACAGAGAACAATGATGTGCCAAATTTATACACAATTGAACTAATTAGAATAGATGGTACAAACAGAACAACAATATATTCAGGATTACTAGCTTCTAATAAGGCTTATCCAACACCCGCAGGAGATAAAATCACTGTGTTAACCTCATTAAAAGAAAATTCGCCAACAAATCTGTACGGTATAAGTATTAGATAATAATCATTTTTGTGGAAATATTACTGTTATGAGCTTATTATTAACACCAAGCCTATGCATCTGTACTTTCGCAAACAACAAGGCAAATGAAACAATTTTGATTAATCTTTTATAAGATGTAAATTTATAATTTTTTCGCTTTTATAACTAATCTATTTACAGTACTTCCGGGAGGATAACAAGTTACCATTGTTAAAGTCGGCTCGCTATATTCAATATCAAAAGGCTCTGTATTCCAACCCTTAACAATTTCTTTTGAATAAACTTGATATAAATAAGGTTTGCCATCTTTCACAATTATAATAGTATCACCATTTTCTAATTTATTTAGTAAATTAAAAACGGTTGCATATTTTCCTAGTTTCCAAAAATTAAGTGAAGAATGGGCAAATAAAAATGTATTTCCATCTTCTCCTGGTAATGCGGTTCCTTTGGCATGTGCAACCCCGTTTTCTAACGCTTTCATGTATTCCACTTTATTTGCTGTACTTACATTTGGAACAATAGGTGCTTCTACTCCCAGTTTTGATATTAAAATATAAAAAGTTCCATCTTTTGAATTGTATGGCTTTACATTTTTATAATCTGGCACTATCACATTTTCAGAATCAACACCATCACTAATCGATACCTCCGTTGTAGAGTAATCGGGAGGATTTATTGCATATGAAATTTCTGAGTAAAAAATAGGGACATAAGCAAATATCAAAATCCCAAAACCCAAAACCATAAATAGATGTCCAATTGTTGAAAAAATAAATCGTGCAGCTTTCATGCTATAGGACTTATTATACACTAAATATTTAGATTTTCAAGTATTTTTAGATATAACAATACAATCTCACACTGGCACTTTAACAACGCACCTGCTAAGCATATTAGATTATTATACCAAATATTATGTCAAAAAATACAACTTATAGCACTTGCATGTGGTGATACACATGCTATGACTAGTGGTACTATAGTATATGATTCTTTCGGCTTTATATTTAATTTTGAAATAACTGCGCAGTTTACACAAAGGATTTAAAACCTATTCCAAGCTATGTACACGTCGCAATACGCGTTACTATAAAACAGAAAATAACAGACCATATTTTAGTAAGATAACCCCCCCCTATATTTTACTATCGCTAATATGATGGACTTTTGAGTGCGTACAAATGGTGTTCTTTCGTCCGCTTCTGTAGATTTCTATAGGTATCCAAAGCCATGAGAGGATAGCCTTTCATATATCTACACGCTTTAATCAAGTACTCAAAAGATATTAATTAGCATATACTGTTTGGCAAAGCCTCTATTATATACTATAGACATATTACACTTATTTAATAATGGTCAAACATAATGACAAGCTTGTCAATTACTTTATTCAATACCAATTACACCACCAACTCACCAACCCATTACCTTTTACTATAACGGGTAACTTTTGTGGCCAAGGAAACTAACACACCTTTGCTAATATTTCTTAAATGTGTTAATTTACAATTTAGAAATGTTTGAGCTAGCCCCTGTAGCTCAGTGGATAGAGCACAGGTTTCCTAAACCTGGTGTCGCAGGTTCGATTCCTGCCAGGGGTACCATTTATAAAACTCACAATAAACAAATTCAATAAAGAATAATTTAAAAGCATAATAATACAACAAATAAAAAAAGAGGACTTTTTCGTCCCCTTTTTTAATATGTAATTAATAAACACTACTTAAATCTCTGGATAATATATGTGCAAATATTCGGTTTTATCATAATCAAATAATTCATCATCCTTAAAGAATCTTTTAATTTCCTTTTCTACATTTTCTACTGAATCAGAAGCATGAACTACATTAGATGTAAACCCCATTCCTAAATCACCTCTTATAGTGCCTGCATCTGCTTTTCTGGAAGAAGTACTTCCGCATATAATTCTTACAGCCTCTACAGCTTCTACACCTTCCCATACCATAACAACAATTGGTGAACTAGTAATAAATTTCGATAATGATTTAAAAAACGGCTTGTCTACATGATGAGAATAATGATCTCTTACTAAAGCATCGCTAACAGTCATCATTTTTAATCCTATTAACTTCAGCCCTTTTTTTTCAAATCTAGATATTACATCCCCAACAAGACCGCGTTGAATTCCATCTGGTTTTACAAAAACAACAGTTCTTTCAAAAGGTAATGATTTTTTAACTTCTTTTAATTTATTATCCATAATAATTTATTTGGCTTAAAATTTGCGTAAAATCACAAAAATAAACCTGTATTAAACTTACTAATCTAACTTAACTTTCTTAACATAATAATCACCATCATCATAAATAGTCAATACAGCAAAACTTGGGTCTTCTAAATTTCGTTCTGAATTTAAGGCACCTATTACATAATAAAACAGATTGTTTTTTTCCTTATCTTTATATTCAGTAAATCTATGTTGATCACCACCAAAAACAGCTTTTACATTAGATTTTTTTACCATATCTAACAACTTTTTTCGCTGTTCTTCTACACCTTCGTCATATTGCCCCATTCCCTTGTGCGATAATAACAATGAATCATCAAATTCAATTGGATTATGCAAGAATATAAAATCCGCATCATCTATATTTTTTTCTATAAATTCCCATTGCTCATCATCTATACCTTCAAATTCATCTGCATTATTAATAATCAAAAACTTATTACCGTTTTTTTCTACCACCTGATAACTCTTTCCAAAGACTTTTTCGAACCCATTAACCGTTTGATACCTTCCATACAAATAAGCCCATAAATCACGGTCTCCTGGCGTTGCATAATATGGTAACCCACTCTCTTCAAATAATACTTTGATATTATCTAAATCTTCTAACACACCTAATTGTGAAATATCCCCCAAATGTATAATCATATCCGCACCATTTTCTTTTGCTTTTTCTAACGCTTCATTTATATTTTTTAAATCACTTTCAGAATCAGACAAAATCGCAATCTTTACTCTTATATTTTTATTCTTGGGAAATAAATGCGTATCCTCATTATGCTCATTAGAAACCGCATTTTCATCGATATCAACAACTTTATGTTTTAAAACCCCATCAACGCCTTTACCTTTTACAAATGCTAGAAAAACGAATATAATAACAGCAATAATAAAAAAACATCCTACAGACATGGATGAAAATAAACAACTAGAAATTCGCTCTTTTTTCATAAATACAGTCTACCACACCAATACCTCTTCTCAAGTATGACATATAAAGACAGTAACTTATCACAAATACGTACTGTTTGATATGGTATATTAATAGCTAATACTAACCACTTTTCTTAAGTTTTACCGTTTATTTGTACTCGCTATGCGTAAAATTAGTACTCGTAACACCTGCTGCAACTTCCCGATTCCTTATTGTTGCAGTAAAAATCAAGACAAAACCACCAAATGAAACTGAAGCATTATATACTTCAATGCAACCAGCGCTTAATTGCCCAAAAAACTTTTTTGACTTTAAACCATTTAGTAAATTCCGCAAATCGAATTTTACAAAAATTTTTACTTAATAAAATTTTAATAGTATACACATATCAACTTTCAAAACACTATTATAAATTAACTTATTAACTAAATTTGAGGAATCCTTGACGCATAACAACACCGTTTAGTATGTCACGGCAATAGTTCCAAGTTCGTCTGTTCTAAATAATTTAATATTAAAATTTTTATATGCTTCAACAACCTCTTTATGCGGGTGTCCATATCTATTATTTACACCAGCAAAAATTACGGCGTATCTAGGTTTAACTTTAGATAGAAAACGGGTATTTAACGCGTCTTTTGCACCTTGATGTGGGGCCTTAATAATCAAGCTATCATCAACAAAATCACTTATAAATGACTGCATTTCCTTTTCTAAATCACCTGTAAAGATAATAGTGATACTTTCATCAGTAGCTTCTGTCTTTTGAATATACTCAGTTCTGTTTATTGTTATTGTGTGAAACTGGCTGTCATAAAGCATACTAATTAAACTACGGTTGTTGGGGTTGTCGGATTCTAATTTGCAAAAACTTCGGCTAGTGAATGTCATTATACCTTTCGCTTCTACACTGTCATTTGTAGTCGCACATACGTCAACATAAACATTTTTTATACTAGTAGTAGCATCAACCTGTAAATAATCAACAATTAACCCTTGGATATTTTTTAATTCACTAGTACTATCAATTTCGTACAAATCATAAATTTTTGAAGCCCCTAACTTGTTAGCACCTACATCTGTTCTTTTGCTATTTTCACTATTATCTGATGTATATAAGTTTTTTAAAAAATATTTTTGATTCTTAGAATACAAAACGATTTGATTAGGTTTATTTTTCATTTTATGTAATATTTGAAATATCACACTATTGTCAAATTCGGGTTCATATCTAAAGTATAGTGTGTCTATTTTATAATAATTACCTAAATGTATTAATCCACCGATATGATCTTCATGTAAATGCGACAGTATCACAAAATCTATTGTATTTATTTTAAGTGGTAATACTTTAGAAATTTCGTATACTACGGAACGATCCGGACCGGTATCAATCAGTATTAAGTGGTGATGTCTTGTCTTTATTAGAGTTGAATCACCTTGTCCAATATCCAAAAAATACGCATGTGTCATACCGTCATTGAAATCTCGGTGTGTATGGTATTCGTGCATCAAAAACGGCAGTGAGACAATTAAGACAACCCCAAGACTCAATACTACCTTGCAACTTTTGTTTATATATTTTTTGTATCGGTGCGTAAATCTATTTAGTCTTCTCATTTGTGAATTTGATTTGCCGTGTGGCTTTATATGACAATCGACCTGCGTTGTATAATCTGTTGTGCACGGCTTCATATTTTAGCTACGCTGTTTAATCTTTCTGTTTAGAACAAATGTCATAAAAGCCATTTAACCTTAGTGTTAATTGAAAAATCTAAATACTTAGTGACTAAAATGTACACAACTATAAATCCAAGATATATTATTAATATTTGTTCTACATTCAATCTGTGCTCAATATTTAGATTAACATCATTAACAGCTTCAACTATAAAATTTATGTATCCCACCAATATTTGAAAAATGATATTTAATAAAGGCGTCAAATATGAAAACGAAAGAAACGCTATAAACCCTAATATGGTAATAAAAGAAACCACCCACCCAATAAATAAATTAGATATGAAACCGTTAATATTAATAACTCCAAAATAATACGAAATTAGCGGTAAAACACCGATTTGAACGAAACTAATAATAAGAAGTTCCTCTAAAATTAATCGTTTGTATAAAACAACACTTTTTTTATTTGGGTTAGTATTAAAAGTTTCCTCATGTAAAATAATAAATAACCTAATTTGTTGAATTAAATTTACACCCAATATTATAAAGAATGTAGCAATTGTAGATAACTGAAATCCTATGTCATAAATAAACTGTGGAGATATAAAAAGCATGATAATAACAGCAACAAATAACAAATATAATGAATTAGATTGAATTCCTGAAACTCTAGCATATGCACCTATTAATCCCATTATTGAAGCTCGTATAATTGGCGATTCAAACCCAACTAATGTAATCATAAAAAACAAAAATAATATTGCTATAAAAATAAATACTTTAGTTGAAAGCCTTGCAAAAATAAAAAAGATAACGGTTAAAACTAAAGAAATGTTATAACCCGAAACTACTAAAATATGAATGATTCCCGCAGTTCTTAAAGATTCCAAATATTTTGATGGAACATCATCGTCAACACCAATTGTCATACCTAAAATATATGTTGCAACTGGTTCGCTAAAATTATATCTAATTTTATTAATTAACAATTTACGCACCATAAAAACATAGTTCAAAATCAATATAGATTTCGATTTATCTACTGCAAATTTGGGATAATATATTTTAGTTGGCCATTTTTTAGTATGACAGCCGTTTCTTGTAACCACGCCTTTTTCTAAATTTTTCTCGCGGGAAATTTGTTTTACATCAACCACAAAACCATTCTCTATTGTATATTTATATAAAGTATTTTGGGAATTTAAACTAGCACTTTTGGTTACTGAATCAATTAAGCCGAAATTACCTTTGAATTTTCCAGATTCAATGGTTACATAGTCACCAAATTCTACATTTTCATATCTGCTTGTTATAATTTCAAATTGATTTTTATTTGAATTAGGGCTGAATTTAGAACTTATTATGAATTTTTGTTGTATACCATCAAGTTTAGGATTTTGTATGACATACCCACTTACTTGATTACCTGCTTTTATGACATCACTTACTCGTGAACAGCCCCATAAAGAAAAGAACACTCTAAAACTTAACATCAAAATTATGACAACCCATACAGTAAACAATATTACAGCGTATAAGTTTTGAGAAACAGCATCTTTAATTGTACTGTAATAACCAGTAATAAATGAACTAAATCCTAAACTTTTAAGATTAAAATTTTTAAAATTATCCATGCCATCAAAACACGAATAAATCAGTATGGCTACAAATTACAAAACAAGAAAATAAAGGGTTAGCAAAAAGTAAAACTCTTATCTTATTTATTTCAAACTCAATACCAGTTAGTCAAAGTTGTATAAGTACTAAAGTTAAGAAAAATAAATACCTGCTTTATTTCAAACACTAGAATACTAGAATATTGAGCAACAATACTTTTGATGATTAATAGTAAATATTATTTAACAACAATATTTACCAATCGCCCTTTTATATAAATAACCTTAACAACATCTTTTCCTTCTATGTATTTAGATGCAACATTTAAGGCCATACTCTTTATCTCTTCTTCAGAAATATCAACTGGCACATCTTCTAGTGTTTTTCGTAATTTACCATTAACTTGAACTGGTATTGTTACCACATCATCTGTAACCAAAGATTTATCGTATTCTGGCCAAGATTGTACATGAATACTGATTAAACCTTCTGAAACAGAATCTAACGCATTTTTATCATCACTATTACTACTATTACCATTTTGATTTGAATCGTTGCTATTATCGTCTACCATAGATACCCCTTCGACTTCCCTATATTTATCTGCATTAACGACCAATTCTTGATAAATTTCTTCTGTGATAAATGGTGCAAATGGTGCAAGCAATTTAACAAACTTAATTGTATCTACCAATGTTAAAGTTTCATCTTTTTCACTCCAAACATTTACTAATTCCATCATTTTTGAAATTGCTGTGTTATATTTAAAACTTTCAACATCTTTTGTAACCCCTTTTATGGTTTTATGTAATTTCTTTAATACTTTTTCTGTGGAATTCTCAGCTTGTGCTTTTTTAGAATCATGCGCTAAATTCCATACTTTATCTAAAAACTTAGTAATACCAGAAATACCATCATCAGTAAAATCACCACCTGCTTCTAAAGGACCTAAAAACATTAAATATAATCTTAATGAATCGGCGCCAATTTCGTTCATATATTCATCAGGAATAACAACATTTCCTAAGCTTTTGCTCATCTTTTTACCATCTTTAGTTATGTGGCCATGTGCAACAAATCTTTGAAATGGTTCATCAAAATCAAATAAACTAATTTCTTTAAACGCCATTGTAATAAACCTTGTGTACATCAAGTGTAAAACTGCATGTTCTGGACCACCTAAATACAAAGTAACAGGTAACCATTTGTTAAAGGCTTTACTATCTGGCTTTGCATTATCAGATTTTTCTAAACCTGGCGCTGCAAAGGGCACATCATCACGATTTACAAATGGGTATCTAAAGAAATACCAAGCACTATCCAAAAAGTTGTCCAAAGTATCTGTTTCGCGCTTTGCAGCGCCCCCACATTTCGGACAAGTCGTATTAACAAATTCAGAAATATTAGCCAAAGGCCCTTTACCATCACCCGATGGCTTCCACTCTTCTACAAACGGTAATTCTACTGGTAAATCTTCTTCTGGAACTGGTACAATTCCACACTTATCACAATAAACAACAGGAATCGGCGCACTCCAATACCTTTGGCGACTAATAGACCAATCTCTCAAACGATAAGTTATCACTCGTTTTCCCCAGCCCTTTTCTTCTAAATAATCCTTCATTTTTTCTATTGCTTCAGTAGTAGATAACCCATTTAAAAAGTCAGAATTAATCATCGTACCTTCATCCGTTACGACTTTAGATATATCATCGACTTCCCCATCATCACCATCAGAACCAACAATAACTCTAATAATATTTAGCCCAAATTCAGTAGCAAATTCAAAATCACGAGTATCATGAGCAGGAACTCCAACCACAGCACCTGTACCATAATCACCTAAAACAAAATCAGAAACCCACAAAGGCATACGATAACCAGTTAGCTTATTTACAGCATACAAACCTGTAAAAACCCCTGTTTTTTTACGCCCTTCTGCTTCTCTTTCAACATCAGACTTATTAATTGCCTCTTTAACATACGCCTTAACCTTTTCAACCAATTCTGCATTTTTATTATCATCAGCATAAACTTTAACTTCCCCATCAACAATTTTTTGCACTAAATCATGCTCTGGTGCTAAAACAACAAATGTTGCTCCAAAATTAGTATCTGGACGCGTTGTAAAACATACTACCTCATCAATTTTTTCTTCACCTTGCGGGGAATTCTTACCATCACCAACAACCATACCTTTAACTCCATAATCACCTTTTACAACATCGTAAGTAATTTCTATACCATCTTTTTTACCTATCCAGTTTCGTTGAGCTTCAACAACTCGTTTGCTCCAATCAATATGATCTAAATTTTCTAACAACTTATCAGCAAACTTAGTAATCTTAAAAAACCATTGTTCTAACTCTTTCTTTTCAACTTCTGTACCACATCTTTCACATTCACCGCTAATAACTTGCTCATCAGCTAAAACCGTTTTACAACTTGGACACCAATTAACCTTAGATTTTTTGCGCTCAACTAGCCCATTTTCATATAACTTAACAAAAATCCATTGTGTCCATTTATAATAACTTGGCCAATAAGTTCTTAATTCTTTACTCCAATCAATACCATGCCCTATTCTAATAAATTGATTATCCCTAAATTCATTACATAACTTTTCCATTAAATGCCACGGATGTTCATTAACCTTAATCGCATAATTTTCGCCATGAATTCCAAATGCATCAAACCCCATTGGTTGAAAAACATCGTAACCTTGCATTCTTTTATACCTACCAATAATATCTGAACCTGTTGATGCATATGCATGACCTACATGCATTTTTGCTCCAGACGGATAAGGAAACATCCACAAGTTATAAAAGGGGTTTTTAGCGTTTTGAATATCTACTTCGTAAAGTTTTTCGTCTTGCCATTTACTAGCCCACTTTTTTTCAATATTTTGGTAGTCGTAAGAAGGTTTTCTTAAATTCATATTTGCATTTTAGGTGGAATTCAAGCGATTTGCAAGAAGATAGCAAATATATATATAAGCTAATATAGAGGTTAGAGGTTAGTAGTTGATACTTAAAAAAGCCCGAATCCCCTTACTCCTATCACTATTATTTTTATTTTCTTTTTCTATAACTCTCAAAGGGTATGGCCCCGCCGGGCCTTTTTGTGACACAGAAAGTAACCCATTTTCCTTATCGACTATAAATGAAACAATAACACCAGCTACCCTTTCTTTTATAAAATTTAAATATAAATAATATTTAGGTTTTAATGTAATCATTTTATTATCTATACTTCTAAGATAAAGGAGCCGTAATCTAGAATTGCTTATTGGATCTTGAATTAATCTAGGAAATAATCCTCTTGGTATCTTTCCGCCGTATCCTTTGTATTTGTATACAAACGGCAACAACTCAGATAAGCTATGGAAAATATCTAATACCTCACTTGGATTTGGGAAACGCCCATCTTCTATAGGAGAAAGAATGTTCCTCGCAACATAGTTAAGATACTCACCGTGTAATGTACCAGACTCATAATCCGCTCCTACAATAGCGACACCATTTTTAGCATGCTTCCTCAAATACGCAATAGTTGGGTTAGCGTCAATTTCCCCGTGTATAAATTCCAGTATCTTATTTTTATCACGATTTCCCACATTCTCAAATTTACTCAAATTAAAAATATTTCTATTAACAAAATCATATAAAGCATTCAAGCTTTTCTTGTTTTTTCCTTCTTGACTGAATTCAGCAACCGCATATCTTAAATAACTTATGGGTATCAGTTCTTGAATGCCATTTTTAATTGTTAAGAAATCATCCCAAAGCATATTTGAGTTTGCAAGTACTTGTAAATGCATTGAATCTGTATCTTTCTTAATAATTTCCGCTTCTTTCTGAAATGTAAGTCCAAACGCTTTAATTAATGGGGCTGTCAATTCGGGTTTTAAAACCCGGTGTGCATAATCTCGTGTATAAGCTAAATGTCGATTCGCCAATCTATAGATTCTGTACAAACCATAAGGATCCTTTTCATCAGAATCCTGACCTTTGTACACCTCAAAAGCTTTCTGAACTAATGCAATTTCTAAATGATCTTTAATATCTTGAAGACCAGAATAGTTATCAGAATTAACCAATTCAGAAATCCCCCCACCTATATCACCTGCAGCTTGCCTTATAATAAGCAAATCTTGTTTTGTAAAACCATCAACGAATTCAAATAAAGTTGCCTAACATCACATTGTCGCCATCTCCTCTTATCACATTTTCACAAAGGTTTTTAACAACTTCTTCTAAAACAAAATCACCACCGTTTCTTGTAACCAACGATATAGCTTCCGAAATATCAGAAGTAAATGCTTGAACTCCTTCATCTATAATCTGCTCTTTTTCGCACATATCATAACAGTATTATTATATCATAATATTTATACTTTAGTATATAAAAAAACACAATCATTAACCAATAAAAGTTAAAAACAAATTCAACAAAATTTAAATCACACTATGAAACATTATGAAAACAATTATAAGATAATCCACACCCAAGTAATACCAACAAACAAATTATCAATCACGCCTTATAAATTGCGTAGATACCAATAATTGCAATAATAAGTAAAATAACAATAAACGGTAATACAAGCATAAAGAATTCATATCCCTGTCCGTCAGGGATATTCGAAAACCCTCTATAAATACTACTTGCTCCAAAACCAGTAACCAAAAGCATTAAGGAACCTATTACTTTGTATTTTTTATTATTACATTCCTTCTCCTTCATCGCTTTCAATATAACAAAAAGATAAGCCCCATTCAATACTTTATACATCAAATTGTTTTCAATAAATAAAAAAATACGAAACAACCCCACAACCTATGCTACAATACAAATGCATTAATGCATTAAAGTAATTATTTACCTAGCAAAATGATTGATACAGCAAAAATAAGAATAAAAGCAGGAGACGGCGGCGATGGAATCGTCTCTTTTAGACGCGAAAAATATATCGCAAAA
>CAZDNW010000019.1:0-8555 GCA_964506905.1 uncultured Candidatus Saccharibacteria bacterium | reverse complement strand
TATGAAACAACTTATTTCAATTAACCCCTCAAATAAAAAACTAATCGGAAAGTTAGATTCTAGTACCCCAAAAGATATAAAGACCGCGGTTGAAAACGCAAAAAAGTCTTTTTCACTTTGGAAAAACACTGATATAAACAATCGATTAGAAATTTTAACTAGTCTTAGAGACGCACTGTTTTCTCAAAAAGATAAAATTGCTGAAAGTGCATCGTCTGAGATGGGGTTTAATATTCGTGATGAAAAAGCGTTTGATGTAGATGATGGGTTTAATTATTTCAATTGGTATTTAGAAAACGCTGAAAGGTTCTTAGCTTCAACTACAACTTTTGAAAATGATGAGGAAATACATAGAGTTTATTATGAACCGTACGGTGTTGTGGCAGTAATTCAACCTTGGAATTTTCCGTTTAGCCAATTTGTATGGTCTGTAATTCCAAACTTAATAGTAGGAAATACAGTTGTTTTTAAACATTCAGAAAAGATCCCTTTTACTGCAAAACTACTAGAAGAAATAGTAAACAAATCCGAGCTTCCACAACATGTACTTAATTTCATCTACGGAGGTGGGGATGTCGGTGAACAACTAATTAACAAAAACATTGATTTAATATCTTTTACAGGAAGTGTAGAAACTGGCAGAAAGGTTTATAAAGTAGGCGCAGAAAAGTTAATCAAAGTTCTGTTAGAATTAGGTGGTTCTGCACCAGGTATTGTCTGTAAGGATGCCGAGGTGAATTCCACTACACATCATATAACTGATATACGGTTTTTAAACTGCGGGCAAGTCTGTGATGGATTAAAACGCTTAATAGTTCACAAGAATTTATTTGATGATTTAGTTGCACAATTAAAATCATCTGTTGAATCCTTAAAAGTGGGCGATGCCCTTGATGAGTCCACAGATATCGGACCACTGGCAGATGAAAAACAATTAGAAAATATAGAAACTCAAGTTAATGATGCTATTGAAAAAGGCGCGAAAATAGTTACCGGCGGAAAACGATTAGATCATCATGGCGGATATTTTTATGCACCAACAATTTTAACAAATGTAAGTCGCGATATGCGAATTTGGAAAGAAGAGGTATTTGGACCTGTGTTACCTATAATGACTTTTGAAACTTATGAAGAAGCAATTGAACTAGCAAATGATACCAAGTATGGGTTGGGGGCTTATGTTTATACTAATAAAAGAGAATTGGGCGAAAAATTGGCACACGAAATTGAAAGTGGAATGGTAAGTATAAACGGTACTAATTATGTTTGTCCGTTTAATCCGTTTGGAGGCAGCAAGTCTTCAGGAGTGGGTAGAGAGCATGGAGAGTTTGGATTGCGTGAATTGACTCAAGTGAAAATTATTGTTAGGAATAAAAGCTAATTTGCATTTTTCGCACTCTGGCAGTATAATTTATACGCACAAAAGCAATGACCCTGCAAACACAGGCGAGCTGGCGGAAGAAATTTGATAAATATTATTTTATCAAAGAGTAGAACCGTTCCGGGTTGCGCCCGTAACAGCGCTATTACAATGTGTGTTCATCAAGTCGTATTAAGGCATAACTATGGCTTGAGATTTTAAAACATTGTATAAAAATGAGGTTTTAATAAAAACGAACACTTTTTATTAAAACAAACCAGGGTGGCACCGCGATAGACTTTCGCCCCTGTGAATTTATCAATTTTATTCGAGTTGGTAAATTCGCAGGGGCTTTTTTGTTGTACGCCGGCTAACAACATCAAAGTCTAAAGTTTATATTAGTTAGTTGTTTAATCGGAATTTATTACATTTTAATATTTTAGATTAACAATGTATTAAAAATGCGAATGAATTCCACACAAAAATGAAAAGAACAAAAATTCAACAACTACCAACCCTTATTGGTCACCAGGTAAAAATATCTGGATGGGTAAACACAATCAGAGACCAAGGTTCAATAAAGTTTCTTTTAATAAGAGACGATAGTGGATTAGTTCAAGTAGTTGTTGATAATAACAATAAAGAAATAGCCGATAAGCTAACACATGAATCTGTTGTAACTGTTTATGGGGAATTAAAAGATGTTCCACAAGCACCAAATGGTTATGAAATATTAGCAGAAAAAGTTGAAATTTTATCTTTGGCTCATACACCACTACCAATTGCTGTGGTCGAAAAAGGCGGTAAAGAACCCGAACAACCTATCAGGTTAGATTGGCGTTTTATTGATTTGAGAAAACCAAGAAATCAGTTGATTATGCAAATATGGACAACTTTTGAAAAAGCGTTTTTTGAATTTTTAGTAGAAAAGGGGTTTACAGAAATACACTCGCCTAAACTGATGAGTACTCCAAGCGAAAGTGGAGCTGAATTATTTGAAGTAAAATATTTTGATAGAAAAGCGTATCTCTCTCAATCACCTCAGTTTTATAAACAAATGGGGATTGCATCTGGTTTTGAAGGTGTATTTGAAATCGGTCCTGTTTTTAGAGCTGAACCTTCTTTTACAACAAGGCATGCAACAGAATTTACAGGGTACGACCTTGAATTTGCTTATGTGGAATCACATCAAGATGTTTTAAGTTTAGAAGAAGACTTGTTAATACACATGTTTTCTAAAATAAAAGAAGCGCATGACGAAAAAATAAAAGAACTGTTTGGAACAGAAGTTGAAATTCCGTCAAAGCCATTTGTACAAATTCCACTAAGAGAAGTGAAAGAGATTTTGAAAAAGGAAGGCGTAGAAAGTAAGGAAGATGACAACATTTCACCTGAAGAAGAACGCGAAATCAGTAAATATGTGAAAGATAAATACGGGCATGATTTTGTTGCAGTAACAGAATACCCTATTAATGTTAGACCTTTTTATCACATGAGATTAGAAAAAGGTTCTGGATTTACAAAAAGTTACGACTTGATTTATAGGGGGATAGAGATAACAACTGCGGCACAACGAGAACACAGATATGACGTACTTGTATCTCAAGCAGAGGAAAAGGGTATGAATTTAGAATCTTTAGAATATTACTTAAACTTTTTCAAATATGGATGTCCTCCACATGGTGGCATGGGATTAGGCCCTGCAAGAATCATCATGAAAATGTTAGGACTTCCAAATATTAGAGAAGTTACTTTCTTGCATAGAGGGGTAAATAGATTGAAGCCGTAAATTTACAAATAAAATCAAAAGGGGAGTTGCTGTTAATAGCATCTCCCTTTTTGTATACACAGCCATTATTCTAGTTCTTAAACATTTCTTC
The DNA here is from genome assembly GCA_964506905.1 of uncultured Candidatus Saccharibacteria bacterium. GTDB lineage: Bacteria > Patescibacteriota > WWE3 > 2-01-FULL-39-13 > 2-01-FULL-39-13 > JALWZX01. Next base: position 5,315 of record CAZDNW010000019.1, on the reverse strand, counting down.
TGGCAAATTCAAAATGGATAATAGTTGTGAACTGTTGTCGTTATAACTTTTATCATGCACTTGTGCCTCCCGAAGTATCTGTACCGCGTAGTCCCGATATCCTGTATAATATAATTCGAAAACTATGTCTAAATAATCTTTGTCCCAAAATGTAACTGCTTTCTCTTTCGCATTTTCAATTATAGTAACAAAAGACTCGTCTCCAGCATTAATGAGTTCTTGCATATGGTGTATATATAATGCAAACCGTCCCGTGGTATTAGACTGCCAATATACATATTCAAAATCGTCTCTCATATCTTCTAGCATTTTAATCTTTAGCTCACGATTGTCTGAGATTCCTAAAAAAGAATATGCATTTCTAGGGTTATACACAAAAGGCATCACACCGAAATCTTGATAAACCTGCTCTAAATATGCTGCCGCGGTTTCTTTGTTGGTCAAATTTTCTATAGCATCAGCCCCATAAGAAATATATGCAAAATACAAATATGGATTATAATTTCTAATATCTTCTAAAATATTAACAACTTTCTCAGGACCATCTGCACTTTCCATTATTGAGCGAATATAATATTGGCGATCTAACATAACCAACTTATTATTTCTGTCATACATCTTTTCTCTCATTTTTGTGCGTCGTTCATTGTACTCCCTATCCTCATCATCCGACATTTCATGTGTGTTTTGTGCCCCTATAAATTTCTCATATAGCTCTATATTTTGGACATTAGCATAAAATGTAGGATTATCTATTGCATCAAAAACTTCTTCTTTTAGACGTGCTTCCAATGGTGTAAATCGTAACCCATCTAACATATACAAAAAGTACACATATAATTCTGGATTACTAGCTTTCAGAGCATCCCAATTATGTATCACTTGGGGTAACAACGCGTTGTCTCCTGTTCCATCATATTCCCATAGCAGTGCTTGTATATGTAGTAAATACTTAATGTCGTATTGAACACCTAAACTGTTAACATTTTCAGGTATAAAATCTGGTTCTAAAAACACAAAGTATGGATTAACCATTAGTAAAAATTTATATAAAAGTTCGTCTTCTTCGGTATTAAGTATCGCGTTATACATAAATGCACTATTAAGATGTGTATTTACTGTTCTATCAGGGTAAATCGTTTTGTGTGGATATGGCACGCTAGTACGCCAAAAAAATAATTCTCCCGTATATGGATCAGTTCGTAATGCTGTATAATTTTCAAATAAAATATCCGCAATTTCAGAATATCCTATAGGCTCGCCCTTTTCCATAAAATACATTAAAACATCTGAATCTGATTCCATAGCCAAATCGTTATCTCTCTGTCTAAACCAAAAATTAAAAGCAGCTGACCTATTATTTGTAACATAAGGCGTATAATTTTCATTTAACCACGTTCTTTTAAGTAAATCTTCTTCATTTTCTATATGAAGCGTCCTCTGATAATTAGCATCTATAACTAAAATGCGGTTACTAGGCATCGAAACTTCCAAAACAGTATGTTTGACACTACCACCAGTTATATCACGTTCTACCACAGATCCTTTTGATTCCAATCCTAAAACTTTCATAACTTGCAATAATGCATTAACTTTACCTGCACAAACAGCTTCTTCATTTTCTAAAATATCGTTTAGTGCCGTTGACTTTTTGTGTGGAAACAACAGTCTAAACTTATTTACAACCGGAATTAATAATTGTTGTATCTTCTCATCTATTAAATACAATCTAGTTTTTCGTTCAGATTCATCCATAGATGCATCGGCAATGATTCTGTCCGCGTCTGCTTGTAAAGTTTTTAGTCCTTCTCTTACTGTAAAAATATTTATACGTTCGCTTTCTTCGTCGATAATCTGTGCATTATCTTCAATGATACCCATCTGTAATAGTAAAAACTGGTGATGCAATTCATTAATACGGTTCTCCCTTTCTTCATCACCGAGGCTACCATTAGCTCTAATCTTTAAAATGTCTTGTTTCATTTTTGCATAATGTGTTTTTACCGAATACTTTTCAATCAAGGCTTCATATGTTTTATCACTATACCTTCCCTCTAGTACATCTGTCATTCGTCTAGCTCTAGCATTAACAGTCAACGGTTTTTGTAAACGATCTATTATTCTAATCGTATTGATAATCCCTGCGGTTTCCACTATTTCTGAAAGTAAACGATTGTGTAATCTAGCAATAGATTCGGGTTTAAAGAATGTATTTAATAATTCTAGTCCGCGTTTGTTGTTTGTGATTTTAACTAATTTGTCTTTATATCCATAATTTATAAGTACTTCCTGTAATTCACGAGTTTTCTGCTCTAGTGATGTCTCACTCTCCCCGTAAACCTCAATACATATAGACTTTAAATTTTTCTCCCATTCATTAACGAATTCCACCAAAGCTTTATGAGTATCTTCTCCTTCCGATAATTTAAGTTCACTAACAACCTCATTAAGCAAATCCATTTTTGCTATTATGGATGTTATTTCATCAAACACATCCGGTCTATCACTTTGCAATATTTCTAATAATTCAGCTTGATGTTCTACAGGTGTTGCTTCTCTTTGACTAGACGAGTCTTCTATAAGCAAATCATCATCGTTAACGACTTCAAGCAATGTTTTATGCAATTCGAACAAATCACGAAAGCCTGCGGACTCTTCCTGTACATCTGGTTCTAGCTCTCCTACATGAAAAGGTTCGTTTCCGATGGATGCTTGTTGCTCTAGTAAGCTATAAACTTCTCTTCGCTTGGGAGAACGATTAAGATTGCTCATCTTTTATGTTTTTACCAAAATTAATTATAAATATTGCAACCTATCGATTTCATAATATATGCAATTTATAATTAAAACTCAATTAAACTCTTTATCAACGCAATCGCATTTTCAAGATATTCTTCTTCTATAATTTCTACGGTATCTAAATCCGAGTGAAAATATTGCAAAGCAATTATTTGTTCACTTGAAATCCAATAAACTTTTTCTTTTATTTCATCTAATGTCTTTAATTGTAAAACCCAATCTAAATTTTCTCGAAATATTTTGGGTGGTGTAGCACCAACACCATCAACTACCACTATTCGAGATGACCTATGCAATAAATGTTTGTATTTTGACTCAAAAACACGAAACCCATAACCGCTTTTATCAAAAGCGTCATAAGAAACCTCTTCGTTACCTGAAAATACAATAAGCATATTGTTTAATAGTTCTGGAAACTCTGTTACTAAATACAGTAAAACTGAGACTGAACCTGCATTGTCTAATGCACCATCTGAAATAATAGAATCATAATGAGCAGATGCTATTATCTTAAGGTTTTTTCTATTACCGACTAATATATTTTTTGATCTAAAATTTATAGGCTCTACTTTTACAAACCCCCTCACCTCTCGTGCCAAAATTATATCCGCAATGTCTTTTCTAGAAACCGCCACTGCAGGAACTTCATAAAACTCTGCAACACTAATACTTTCTGACAATGGATTGAAAGATATCACAAAGGGTGCATTTCTCGGATAATATCCTAAGGAACTAATTACATATTCATTACTTTTTATTTCACCTGTTTTTAAAGTTGCTCCTAAACAATTAAATTGTCTTCCATTTACATATAATTTGACAGATTGGGTTTTAGGGACTCTTGTATCAAACCTCTGAACATAATAGTGGGCTCGTTTTGCATCTAAATAACTACGTATGAATTCCGCGGCAAAATTTTCATTATCAGCAAACGTTGGAGATATTGATGATAAATTTTTACAAATAGTTAATATTTCTTTTGACATAAAGTTTTATTATGTATTTTCCTCTGCACACTGCAAAAAATAATAACACTTTTGATCTCTTAACTTAATTAAAAAAACACCCCTATATTTATGACTAATTTTATTTTCTAAGTTGAATTCGTCATTTTGTTTTACATCAAAATATACATATTCGAATAATACTGTATACATTGTACCTGCTTCTTTAACAGGTTTAAAACTAAGTTTTTGGATTTTATGGATTTTGATTTTGTTCCCATTCTCTTTTCAACTCAATTTTACTCGTTAGTAACACAAATGGTGTTTCCCAATATTCTACGTCATCATGGAACAAATCAATTATAGATTGAATATCTTTGGATATCCAAAATTTTTTTAAACTACTCAACCATTTTTGTAAATCACCATAGCTTAATTATACAATAACTTAAAAAATATTATTCACAGCAAACGATAATGCGTAAAATAATCCTCTTAAGCTGTAAACAACAACAGGATAGTAAGTAATTGCAAGAATTATCATGAAAATGCTAGGACTTCCAAATATTAGAGAGGTTACTTTCTTACATAGAGGGGTAAATAGATTGAAGCCGTAGTGATTTAGGTTAATACGCCAGAACTATGTGAAATACATAGTTCTGGCACCTAATTTAATATCCTTACTATTATTTCATCGCTTTTTGTTTTAACTCTTTTGGCATCTTTTCAATTGCATATCTTAGTGCAGTTCTTGGCATTCTATCTTTATACTTCATAACAAAGTTAAACACTTTTTGTTGATTTGTTTCAGCTGCTGCTTTTAATAGCCACCCATAACCTTTTTGCACTAAATCTTCTGAATCTGTTAATAATAATTTTGCGATATCAAGTGACTGGTCTATAAATTTTTCGCTACCATAAAATGATTGACTTGATGTAATTAAACTTACAGCAGAAGCCCGTCTTACCCAAAGATTATTAGATTTTGTCCATAATTTTATTGCATTTACTTTATGAGGAAATCTAAGTAAAAACTTATTCATAACTCGCGTACAAAAATCATCAATCTTTGCCCAGTTGTCTAGATAATTTTTTATAATACTTTCGAATGTTCTAAAATCGTCTTCTTGATATTTGTCTGAAATTTTACTTATCCATTGGGTTGCAATTATTGCTTCTTCATGAAAATTGTTTTTATATAATGCTTCTGCCAAATCAAAAATTTCATTTTTAGATAGGTGTTTAATGTCTTTGTAATATTTGTTCGCAATTTTTCTAACAACAGGTGTTTTTACACCATAAAGTTGAATAGGTTCTTTGAAAAATTTGTTAGTACTTATTTTATAGTGTTTATCAGCATTTTTTGTAAGTTCTTTTTGAATTTGTTTTATTAGATTGTTTATTTGTTTTCGTTGGCTAATCATATACATATTTCAATGGTGGGCGAGCCTGGACTCGAACCAGGAACCTCCAAGGTATAAGCTTGGTGCTCTAGCCAGTTGAGCTACTCGCCCGCGTTTTGTGCGGTGTGTATAATCTTTTGAACCGTTTAGGTTACTCAAAAGATACACT
>CAZDNW010000018.1:0-2562 GCA_964506905.1 uncultured Candidatus Saccharibacteria bacterium | reverse complement strand
CTCAGTCGCTACTGCACTCTAGACACTTATGCTATGGTAAAAATATTGAAAATATTAGAATCAGTCATTGCCAGTAACCCTTAAAAATTCTACAGAAAATATATAACTATGAATTCCACATATAAAGCAATTACTAAAAATCTTGTAATATAACGAATAAAAACATACAATACATTCATAATAATAAAACACCACGATGCAGATAAAATTGTATATTTAGTAAGGCATGGACAAAGTAAAGGAAATGTAGCTTTTACATATAGTGATTTAGAAGCCCCATTAACAGAAAAAGGAAAAGAACAATCAGAATTATTAGCAAAACATTTATAAGAAAACATACCTTTTGATATGTTAATTTCTAGCCCATTAGAAAGAGCCAAAAGAACTGCCGAAATTATTTCTAAAACAACAAAACACGAAATTCATTATAGTGATTTATTTGTTGAACGAGGGAAACCAACTGAATTATATGGTAGATCAAAATATGATGAAGAAGCAAATAAATTATATTATAAAGAATGGACAGATAGCTTATATAATAATGGTCCAAGAGCAAAAGATGGCGAAAATTATGATGAGCTTATAAATAGAATTGACAATGCAATATCTTATTTACAAGATTTGCCACAAAAATCAATTGTGGTTGTTACACACAGTTTTTTTTACAAAAACATTTTTAATAAGGTTAACTTTAGGTGATTTATTAACTCCTAAAATATTAGAAGCAAACGAAATGAATGTTAGGTTAAAGAATACAGGTATAACTACAATTAAACATTTTAAATCAGATGATAATTCTACAACAAACTATTTTAAATTATGGGCAATTAATTGCCATCCGCATTTGGGGCTGGAGTGAGTTGAAATCTGATGAAAGGCTTTTAGGTGTGCATCAAGTGGTCTTCTATTTTGCTATTTTGCCGAAAATTAGCTCTAACTTTTTCTGTTAAAATATGGCTGTGATTCAAAATAATTTATTTCCATACGCACATAATTTTATGTGCATTGCGAAATAAAATCAAAAAGGGGTTGTTTAGGTATGTTTGTTAAAGTCGAGGTTAGTTAAGGGAAGACCGGACAAAGCTCGAATTCCCTTTACATATACATATAGTTGTATAAAATATAGGCTTTTGTTAAAATCCAGATGTAAATTGTAGATTAAAAAACATCTACAAAGCAGCACAAATTTTTTTAAAAAATAATAATTTAGAACTATTTTTCATGAATAAACAAGAGTATTATAGACAGAAATATCATCAATTGAGGCCACAATGGCAAAACAGCTTAGTTATATATCGTAATTTAATTGATTCTCATACTAATTCAAAAACAAAAATACTTGATGTAGGTTGTGGCCATGGAGATTTTTTGAAACCAGTTCATGATAAAACGCAGTATAGTTACGGCATAGACCCGGATAAAGAAGCACTCGATAAAAAACACATTTATTAGAAATAAAACAATAGGAACTGCTGAAAAGCTACCGTTTGAAAGCAATTTTTTTGATCTTGTAGTGTCGGCATGGGTACTTGAACATTTACCTGATCCTCAAAAGGCATTTAAAGAAATTTTTCGGGTATTGAAACCTGGTGAGTAATTTTTCTAACACCAAACATATGGAATTACAATGTTTGGATTATTCGACTTATACCCGAAAAGTTCCACGATTTTTTTACCGAAAAGCTCTATGATCGACAAGAACATGACACTTATCCCAAACAATACAAAATAAATTCGGTTAAAAAAATTACTAAAACACTTGAACCAATAGGTTTCAAAAAATCTAAACTTATTTTAAACGGCGATCCTTCATATATCAGTTTTAATGACATCCTTTTCAAGTTAGCTTGTTTACTCGAAAAAATCATGGATTGGAAACCCTTACGGTTTATGAAAGTTCATATAATCGGAGTATATGAAAAATAATTTGAAATTGTAGTTGATGAAAATTTTCGCGATACCGTACAACACAGACTATCAATTATGTTCCAGTGCGTTTCGATTTACCTATATTTGACATTGGTGACGAATTTGATATTTGTTGGAGTTGTTGCTTCTGGTTCAGCGTCTATAGGATCAAATAGGGTAGGGTGTTGGGAATTTAAACTATTAACTACAAAATAAACACCTAGCCCCACAACTACTGCAATTGATAATATTGTTTTATACTTTTCATAGTTATTTCATAACTTGGCAAATTTACATTTACCCTAAGATAATCGTCGAAATATGAAAAGAAAGCAAATTATAATAATAATTCTGGATTATCAATTGTAAATCTATCGATTTCAAAATTAATTAGTTTATTTGCAAGATCTAAATTCGTGCCAATACCCCAAGCGCCAACTTCAAAACCTTTATGTTTTAGATAAAAGATATGGTTTTTAGTTTTAATTCTTGGACCACATAATATAATGGTATCAATATTACATTTAGTAGCATTTTGGGAAATCATTTCCAATTCATTCTGTGAATATGCACTAAAATCACCAAAGTTTTCACTAACCATTTTTGTTAAGTCTTTAACGCCTTCGTTTCCACTTTCATTTGTTGGTTTAACAA
>CAZDNW010000017.1:0-29610 GCA_964506905.1 uncultured Candidatus Saccharibacteria bacterium | reverse complement strand
CAATGAAGTGGCGCACTCAAGTCGTGAGGCCACTTCGGCTAGGTTTCAGTTAAAACTATTCTATAATCAAAGTTCTCAAAACAAGATTAACTTGTTTTCAACCAATGAAGTGGCGCACTCAAGTCGTGAGGCCACTTCGGCTAGGTTTCAGTTAAAACTATTCTATAATCAAAGTTCTCAAAACAAGATTAACTTGTTTTCAACCAATGAAGTGGCGCACCCAAGTCGTGAGGCCACTTCGGCTAGGTTTCAGTCTGATTCCCCATTAACATTTAACACAAAATAGTATAACATCAAAGTACCTGTCTATGTAGGGTGATTTACTTATTCAAAACACCCCATAAATACTTGAAAAATAGCAATAAACGCAAGATGAATGAATCTTTTCAACTTGTGATAAATTGTTTGATGTTATAAATTACACACAGAACACAACCATGGCTGATAAAGATATTAAATTACAACCGCAGAACTTAGAAGCCGAAAAAGCAGTGCTTGGAGCAATTTTATTAGATAAAGACGCTATTGTTATTGTTGCAGAATTTCTTAAACCAGAACATTTTTACGATGACAGAAACGGAATGATTTATGAAGCAATGATAGAGTTGTTTGAAGAAAGAGAACCAATTGATGTTGTTACAGTACCAGCAAAGCTAAAAGAACTCGGATATCTTAAAAAATCAGGAGGTGCCGCATACATTACAGAATTAGTTAATGAAACTCCAAGTGCTCAAAATGTCGAAAGTCATGGGAAATTAGTTAGAGATGCTTACATAAGGCGAAAACTAATCAATGTATCAGCTGAACTTGCTGAATTAGGTTTTCAAGAAACTTCAGACATAAATGGTTTGCTTGATATTGCAGAACAAAAGATATTTAATATTACAGAACATAATATTAGAGGGGAATTCGTTTCAATTCGTAAAACACTTGAAGAAAGTTTTGAATTATTAGACGAACTTTATCAAAATAAAGATCAATTAAGAGGTGTGCCAACAGGTTTTGTCTCACTAGATAAGAAATTAAACGGTTTAAGAAAATCAAATTTAATTATAATAGCAGCAAGACCATCTGTTGGTAAATCATCTTTAATGCTTAATATTGCACAACAAGCCGCAGTTCAACACAATATTCCTGTTGCAATTTTTTCGCTTGAAATGAGTAGAGATGAAATAGGTATAAGAATGATGTCTGCAGAAGGAAATGTTGATAGTTTTAAGATATCTAGTGGTAGACTTACTGATGAGGAACTCGCAAGAGTAGGTGAGGCAATGGGGGTTTTGGCTGATGCACCAATTTATATTGATGACACACCAAGTATTTCAATCATGGAATTAAGAACAAAAGCACGAAGGTTACAAGCGGATAAAGGTATTCAACTAATAATAGTTGATTATTTACAATTAATGAGAGGAAGAAGTACAGATAATCGTGTTCAAGAAGTCGCAGAAATTTCATGGGGTTTAAAAGCATTAGCAAAAGAATTAAACATACCAGTTGTAGCCGCATCACAACTTAATCGTTCAATAGAACAACGAGGTACTAAAATGCCACAATTAAGTGATTTAAGAGAAAGCGGTAGTATAGAACAAGATGCAGATGTTGTGATGTTTTTATATAGAGAAGACGACGAAAATCGTAATGAAATAATGCTTTCGATTGCAAAACACAGAAATGGTCCAACAGGTTTAATTCCGTTATATTTCAGAGGCGAGCGTACAAAATTTTTCGAGCGCACATCTGAGAAAGAAGAAACAAAATGATAGGTGTAACAAATTTAAGAAATGGCACTATGTTTATTCATCATGGTGAACCATACAAAGTGCTTCAATATACCCACACAAAAACCGCAAGAGGTGGTGCAACAGTTAGAGTTAAATCTCAAAACATATTAAATGGTGTCATTAAAGATATTACATTTAAAAACAACGATAAGGTAGAAGAAGCAAATGTAATAAATAAAGAGTTACAATTTTTATACAAAGACTCGGAAAATGTTGTGTTTATGGATATGGATACATACGAACAAGTTGAAATTCCACTAAAACTTGTAGAAAACGAAGCCAAATTTTTGATAGAAGGTAAGGAATTTCAAGTTATATTTTATAACGACAAGCCAATTTCAATTGTATTACCTGCAAGTTTGTATTGTGAAGTGATAGATGCACCACCGGCTGTAAAAGGTAATACTGCAACAAATGCTACCAAAAAGATAATTTTAGAAAATGGTATGGAAATAGATGCTCCACAATTTATCAAAAAAGGTGATGTTGTAAAAATCAATACAACTACAGGTGAGTACATAGAAAGGGGAAATAAAAGATAAATTGTTTAACTAAACGATGCAAACTAAAGAAAAAAGTAATAAAAGGACATCAAAAGCTGTTAAAAAGGATAATCAAATACCAAAATCCGATGAAATTGCACCAATAAGCATTTATGCAAGACCGTCTAGTTTTCCAGAAGGTTCTATATTTGTAAATTATAACTTTCTAAAACTTTGGGGCGCTCAAATTTTCTCTCAAATAGCAATATATTTATTGTATTTTGTCTTAGCAGTAGAAATTTATAAAGAGACAGGTAGTAATCAATCTGTTTCATATCTAATGATAAGTTTTGGCTTAGCGTCACTATTATTTGGTGCATTTGCGGGTGTTTTTGTTGATCACGCGAACAAAAAGGCAATAATGTTAGCCTCTAATTTGTTTAGATTTGGATTAACTCTTGTTGTTTTAGGTGCAACCCACAGTTTCATTATTACTATCCTTTTAGTCTTTTTGCTTAATTCGATTACACAATTTTTTCTGCCAGCAGAGGCTTCTACAATGCCCAAAATTGTAAAAGGTAAAAACTTACTCACTGCCAATTCTCTTTTTACGCTCTCACTTTACGGAGCGCAAATGACAGGATATGTTTTGGGCGGGTTTTTACTCAATTCGCACGGATTTACAATTAGCATAATAACAATTGCATTCATGTTTGGAATCGCAGCACTTTTTAATTTCTTTCTTAAAATTCCTAATGATAAATATCAAAAATTACCGGTTACAGATATGGCACACGAAGTGTTTACAGAGTTAAAAGAAGGGTTATCTTATATCAAGAAAAATAAAAAAGTAAGAATACCTTTAGCTTATATGTCTGGATCTATGGTTATGGTTGCAGTATTTTTTACATTGGTGCCGGGTTATGGAGCAAATATATTAGGTATTGCACCAGAAGATACTAGTTTTTATTTAATTGCACCTTTAGCAGTAGGTATGATTCTTGGTGCTATAACAATCAATTATCTAAAAAAGAGAATGTCATTAGAAAAAATAACGTCAACTGGTATATTTTTATCGGCAATTCTTTTGTTTATATTAGCAATAAATCGTAGAATCCCGTTTGCTAAAATAAGAGAAGCAACCACCGATAAAATTGATCCAACAATGGCAATTGAATTTCATAATGCAGTAAATCATTTACCTGATAAGGTTAACAAAATATTTGGATTAGATGTGTTACTGTTTTCTATGATACTTATGGTTTTACTCGGTTTAGCAAATTCTTTTGTGGTTATCGTAAATAATACTCGATTACAAGCTGATACAAAAGAAGAAATGCGTGGTAGAGTGTATGGGGTTCTGCAAACCATTGTTACAGCCATAGCCGCAGTGCCGGTCGTGTTAAGCGGTTATTTTGCTGATAGATACGGTATAGGAAAGGTTTTAATCGCCATTGCAGCTTTTGTTATAATATTTCATCTTTTCATAAGAGTTAGAAATAAAAAGAGCATATTTTAGTAAATTAGTGTAAAATCTGCATAATGCACACACAAATTTTAATTCTATTAGTAACAAGCTTTGCATTTTTATCCTTTATATTTGTGTACTGGAAAGACGCAACAGAAGAGGGTTTTGGTAGTGATAAAATATTTGATTCAGCATTTTTAATATTATTAGGGGGAATTTTAGGTGGTAAATTGTTGTTCAGGCCATTATCAATCGATTATATCACCCATAATTTCTTAAATTCTCCATTAGTTTTAGAAGGAGTTTTAATAGGTGGGGGAATATCAGCTTTTATTGTAATAAAGAAAAACAATTGGTCTGCATGGAAAATAGGAGATATGATAGCGCCAGCACTTGCTATATTTCAGTTTATACTATTTTCTGGATTTTATTATATAGCTAGATCGGTACAATATCTTGTGCTAGCAGCGTTTTTTTTACTTTTGTTTTTATTTCTAAAATATTTAAAAAACAAAAAGCATTTTGGATCAAGTCAGCATTTTTTTGAATTAAAAAGGTTAAATAAAATAATGTTTACAGGCGGTTTACTAGCAATTTACTTGACCGCTTCAAGTCTTGTTGCTATCCTTTTTTTACTGATAAACCTAAGTTCCGAATCAAAATTTTGGTGGTTTCAGTTATTATTTTATATTTCGATTATCGTTGTCACACTGTATTCACTTAGGCGACGATTTGTCAAAAAAGAAATTAATATGGCATCCGTAAAGAATTTACCTAGCGATTTTATAAATAAAATGCGTTTTATCTTAAAACGAAGAGAAAAAGAAGTTGTTGAGGAATTAAAAGAAACGCAAGAAAACGACCCATTTACCGTTGAATCAGAAGAAGCAGGCGGAAGAAATGTAGATGAATTAGGTGATGATGTACAAGAATTAGAAGGTCATACAATTGCATCAGCAGAGGAAGAAATGTTAAAAGAAGAAAGAAAAAATGTTGAAAAAGCGTTAAAAAACATTGAAAAGGGAACATATGGAATTTGTGAAAAATGTGGTAATCCAATAGAAAAAGAAAGATTAGAAATAGATCCAACAACTACCTTATGTGCAAAATGTGCAAAGGAATCAGAAAATAAATGAAATTAGACATAATTTACGAAGACAAAAACCTTGTAGCAATAAACAAACCAGCGGGTTTAGTAGTAAACAGATCCGATACTGTTAAAAATTCTAAAACCTTGCAAGATTTAATTGAGGAACAAATTTCTCCATTTATAGAATTAAGAAAAGAATTAACTGTAAATCCAGACTTTATAGCAGGACTTAGTGATAACCACGAAATTCCATATAATCAACTAACAGAGAAACAAAAAAAAGACCTGTCATACAAAGATTTTATTAAACGTGACGGTATTGTGCATAGGTTAGATAAAGATACAACAGGGGTGATATTGGTGGCTAAAAATTATGATACTTTTCTAATATTACAAAAACAATTTGCAGACAGAAAGGTAAAAAAAATGTATATTGCAATCACATTTGGTCACATAAAGGACGCAAAAGAAGGCGATTTAATAATTATTGATGCACCAATAGATAGAAATCCAAATAATAGAGAAAAGTTTGCTGTAGTGGAGGGCGGAAGAGAAGCTCGTACAGAAATAGAAATTGTAGAAAAATTTGAAACTTCGCTTGGCAAATTTTCGCTAGTAAATTGTTTTCCTAAGACAGGTAGAACTCATCAGATAAGAGTGCATTTAACAGCAATAAATACACCTGTTGTTGGTGATTTTTTATATAGTGGCAAAACGAGATACAAAAAATTTGAACATCTTGCTAACAGGCAAATGCTTCATGCCACACAAATAGAATTCTTTCATCCTAAAACGGGTAAGCCTATTGAAATAAAGGCTAAACTACCAAAAGATATGAAAGATGTGTTAAACTTGTTAAATAAGAATCGTATAAATAATTAATATCCTGCCATGGGTGCATTTATAGAAATTAGCCTCATACTTGTATTAGCTGTTGTTATCTCTGGTATTATCCGCTACTTTAAGCAACCAATGATTATTGGGTACATATTAACTGGTTTAATCGCAGGGCCATATGTATTCAATATTTTAAACTCTCACGAAATTTTAGAAGTATTTTCTACATTTGGTATAGCATTACTGCTTTTCATTGTAGGTATGCACTTAAACCCAAATGTTATAAAAGAAGTCGGAAAAGTTTCTATTATTGGAGGAATTTTAGCGGTTGTTTTTACTGTAATAGGTGTAATGGCATTAACACTTTTATTAGGCTTTACTACAGTTGAATCTATATATTTAGGGGTTGGATTAGCTTTTAGCAGTACGATTATTGTAATGAAGTTGCTTAACGATAATGGTGACTTAGATAAATTGTATGCGAAAATATCGATTGGATTTTTACTTGTTCAAGATATTATCGCAACAGTCGCACTTATTGTTATCTCAATAACATCCACTGGTGGAAGTTTATCGAATGTTATGTTTGATACTACTGTTAAGGCTATTGTACTTATATTAGTTTTATATTTACTTTACAAATACTTTTTGCCTAAAATATTTAAATTTGCAGCAAAATCACAAGAGTATTTATTTTTGTTTGCATTAGCATGGGGAATGGGGTTAGCTTCTTTATTCTCTATAATGGGCTTTTCTATAGAAATAGGTGCTTTAGTAGCAGGGGTTATGCTTGCAATGTTTCCATATAACCATGAAATTAGTTCAAAACTAAGACCCTTACGAGATTTTTTTGTCGTTCTGTTCTTTATATCACTTGGTGCAAATATAATGTTAGGTGATATACAGAGCGTTTTTATAGCTTCCGTGGTTTTGGTATTGTTTACGATTATTGTAAAACCAGTAATATTTATGGGAATTCTTGGCTATTTTGGTTATACCAAGAAAAACTCTTTTATGGCAGCAATATCAATGGCACAAATTAGTGAATTCTCGCTTATTTTAGTTGGCGTAGGAAGAAGTGTAGGGCAGGTTGGTTCTAATATAACAACACTGGTTACAATTGTTGGAATAATAACAATAACGATATCAAGTTATTTAGTTTTATATGCAGACAAAATTTATCCCAAAATATCCAAATATTTAGTTATATTTGAGCGAAAATCTGTTAGAGAAAAAGAGGTGCCACAAGAATATTACGACATTGTTCTTTTTGGTTCAAATCGTATCGGCCACAGTTTTATTAAAGTGTTTAAAAGAGCAAAAGCAAAGTTTTTGGTTGTTGATTACAATCCGCAAATCATTGAGGAGTTAAAAAAAGAAAATATTGACTGTATTTATGGTGATGCAGAGGATACAGAGTTTCTAGAAGAACTACATTTGGATTCTGCAAAAATGGTTATTTCAACAATACCAGATATAGATACCAATGTTTATATCGTTGAAAAAGTTGAAAAGAAAAATCCATCTGTTGTAACGCTTGCTGTATCGCACTCAATAGAAGGAGCGTATAGACTTTATAAAGTTGGTGTTGATTATGTAATAATGCCTCACTTTTTAGGGGGCAAATATGCATCATCGTTGGTTCATAAATACGGATTTGATAAAACCAAATTTGAATTAGAAAAACAAATGCATCTAGAAAGCTTAAAAGAAAGGGAAATAAAAGGGCACGATCACCCGATATATTAATTTTAACAATAACCCAATTACTTAAGCCAAGATAAATAAACTATATCTATTTTTAAGTGTCATATGTTTATGACTATTTTAACAAAAGAAGATGAGACTATAAGCTGTAAAAAATTGCGAATCATAGTAAATTCCTGTATTATATTAATATAACTAATAGTGTCGGACAGGGCATAATTTTAGGTCAGGAAACTAAAAAGTATGCCTTTATTTCGCAAAAAATCTAAATACACTACATACGCAACAAGAAAAAGAAGTAAACCTTTATCGTCTAGAAAAAAACGACCAATTAAAAATTCCACAAGAAAAAGAAAATCATTTACGCATTCAACTTCTAACGCGACTCTTTTTAATTCTAAAAGAACAAGGCGAAGAGTAAAAAGAAAGGTTGCAATATTAGTTTATTCATTGCTTTTATTGTTATTTGCTGGAGTGGCTTTTGGTGGTTTTTTAGCATATAAATTTATAAATGCTCCGTTTTCATCTGCAGCATATACGGATTATACTGATACCAAACGAGTTTGGAATGATGATGAAGTCACATTAATAATAGCACAACTTGATGATATCAACGACCCTTATAGCGAAGTGGATAAGCTAGGAATTGTGTATTTTGATGTGCCGTCAAATCGATATGTAATATATAAAATCCCTGTCGATGTTGAAATTGAATATGCATTAAATTACGGAAAAGGGCCTTTTAGACGAATTTATGCAGTAGGTAATGCAGACCAAAATAGAGGAGTTTATTTGATGCAAGAGACGATGCTTAAAATATTTGCGATACATACCCACGGTTATATTTTTACAGATGAAAAAGGATATAGCCAGTTTGAAAACCTAATAGGTGAAATAAATCCAGATGATCTTTCAGCATCATTACGGTTAAAGAATTTTCCTAGAATTCCTCAAATTATATCTTCAATCAGAAACAATTGCATAACAAACTTAAAATTTAAAGATATTATGGCGGTAGAACGTTTTATAAGAGGTACTTCATACAATTCGGGAACTGTAATTGAATTAAACAAATACTCGCTTTTAGATTCAACTATTTGGGATTCTTGGTGGCAGGATAGACGCGATTTATCAAAGGTTAAAGAAGAAGGTGTAAAGGTATTTATTGCCAATGCTTCAAAAGATCCCAAAATTCCAGGACTCGCTGATTGGGGTTCAAGAATAGTAAAAAATATCGGTGCAGATGTATTAGAAGACGACAATTCATTCGTGGAATTATCAGAAAACACAATAATTACATCAAATCCAGAATTGTTAACAGTAAAAAAACTTGCTGAAACACTCAAAATTAAAAATATAATAACAATTGATGAAATTCCTAATGATGGTACTTATAATCCGCAAGTATATAGAACAAAAGTATCCTTGTTCTTAACTAGTTTTTGATATATTCTATCTTATATGGCCGGACATTCAAAATGGGCAAACATTAAACATAAAAAAGCAGCAGAAGATGCAAAAAGAGGAAAATTATTTACTAAACTTGCAAATGATATAACTGTTGCTGCTAGACAAGGGGGAGGAGATGTTAATTCTAATCCTACTTTAAGAACAGCTGTAGAAAAAGCTAAAGCCAATAATATGCCTAAAGCTAAAATAGAACGTGCAATTGCAAAAGGAACAGGGGAGTTAGATGGCGTAAAGTTAGAACAAGTTATGTACGAAGGATATGGTCCGGGTGGAGTTGCTTTTATGATTGAGTGTTTAACAGATAATAAAAATCGTACAGTTTCTTCGATAAGAAGTATATTTAATAAATATGGTGGATCTCTAGGAGATCCAGGTTCTGTCGCATATATATTTGGTGGAAATCCAGTAAATTCTGAGCCTTCTTTTAAAGTGCCGTTAAACGAAGATGTCGTTGAAAAGTTCAATTCTATATTAGAAGAATTTGAAGAAAACGACGATATCGTTAATATTTATCATAATGCAGACATCTAAAGAAAACATGATTTTATTAGGAATCGACCCAGGAACAGCAACAACAGGTTTCGGTATTATAGATGCACGAAACCCGAAAAAACTTATTCCTATTCATTATGGTCAAATACGAACCTCAAAGAATGATTTAATGCAAGATAGACTGTTAAAAATTTATAATAGCATTAACCATTTAATAGAGGAATATTCACCCGATGCGTTAGTGATAGAGCAATTATTTTTTAATACAAATGTAAAAACCGCTATTACAGTTGGGCAGGCAAGAGGAATATATATATTATCTGCTGGGCATTATAAATTACCTGTTTTTGAGTACACAGCATTACAAGCAAAAATGGAATTAACAGGTTACGGTAGGGCGGACAAAAAAGACGTTAGAAAACGAGTTAAGGAACTTTTAAATATTCATGGTGATATAAAGCCAATAGACGCTTCTGACGCCCTTGCTATTGCGATATGCCACTCTCTTAAATTAAATAAAAAATAATCGGTTACAACAGCTTTTACGAGCTTACATTTGCTATTAATTTTGTCTTTCCTTCATAATTTACAATAATTTGTGCTATGTTAGTATGTAATTGTTTATGAAAAGCAAAAAGAGAGTATTTTTTGTAAATTCCTTATTATATTTTATTATATCGACTATTTTGTACATTAATTTTGTTGATATAGAAATACCCGGGTGGGTGAATATTATTGCTATTATAGCCATAATAATAAGTTTTTGGTATTTGCTTACAAGAATATTTGATAAGAAGTATATTTTTCATAAAATGGTCTTTCTAGAGTTATTTGTTGTTGGGAATTTACTATTTTTACAATGGTTTCCGACTCTTGGAACTGTAGCGCAAATGGCGTTTATACTCATAACTACTATACTTATATACATATTGCAACTTGCGATTAATGTTTATTATGTGTCTGAAAAGCAAGAAGAATACTTGCCCTTATTACAACCAGCTCAGGTATTTGTTTTTATGAGTTTAATTCTTAATACATTTGTGTGGTCAGTTGCATTATACAAAATACCGTATTTTTCTATATTAAAAGAAAGCGAAAACCAAATATTAATACAGTTTTTTATAATTTTGTTATTTTTTATTTATTATATTGTGCTTTTTAAGAGTCTGTGGTGGTTTTTAGATGATAGAAAGGTAGGGGAACTTACGGAAGATATTGTAAGCAAGCGAAAAAGTGCAATAATCTTTGGCGCGTTGTCATTATGGCAGGTTTCAACTGCACTAATGCTATTTCCATTTGAAACATTTGGTAGATCATTGTTAGTTGGTGTTACTGCATATGTTGTTGTTAATATTCTATCTAAGTATTTAACACATAAATTAAACAAATCTGTTTATATTAAATCATTTTTTGTGTTAATAATTGCTTATATGTTGGTATATATTATCTAGACAAGTAAATCTCAATTTCCATAACAAAATAAGGTAGGGGAAGTGACCGAAAATAACCCGATAGTAAATAACCCATAGCATTATAACATGACCCATAATACTATCGGTCACTTTGACATACTTTGACAAACTATAAGTTGTAGTTGTAATCAAAACCATGTTGTGCCACAAATGTGGAAAAGTTGTTAAAGCTAAAAATAGAAGTAACTAAACATTATATTAAAGATGTTATAGTGTAATTAAATTAAAATTAAATCCGAATTTTTACCTGAGTTCTAGGGTATTAAAATTTCATTTCCCCTTTCTTATTTATTTCGTTAATTTATGCCATTACAGGTTTCCCACAACTGCAACGTCGTTAAACATACATATTACGACGAGTACTGGGTTTGTATAGGTATTCCCTTTTATATGCGCAGAAATCTTTGCGCATACTCTAGAAATTAAAAAATTAATTTATTAAAATAAAAAAATTTAATTTTATCACTAGCCTATTTTTATTTAATTAACGCGGTTTTAATTTGTTTGTTTGTCAATAATTGTCAATTTCATATAAAATCATTCTTATTGATTTGTGCGTGGCTTTGAAAATTTGCTTATGTTAACAAGCTTTTCTACACTGCACAGAGATTGTAGCAAGCAAATATCCTACCAATACAATCAAAACAGAAGTAATTTTGAAATAAAAGTAAATAAATAGTTTTTGTACTACATACAAAAGCAAATTTTTTACAAAAAAGATATTCTGTATTCACAATTGTTGTAAAAAGCTATCAAAAATGTGATAACCATGCGGTTTAATTGTCGATTTTACTGTTATCACAACCAAATCGTCTCAGAGCCGTTTTAAGCGGTTTTTTTATTTAAGTTATATAAATTTACTTTTGAAATAAGTTATTATAGCTCAAAAATGCCACGACAACAGTAAAAACAAAATTTTGTCAAAATTAAATTTTAAACTAATTCATAAATACCAGATTACATTTCAAATTAAATGACATGTTATATTTTACCTAGCAAATTTTAAAAATTTTTTAATAAAAAACGATTTTGTGTTAAATAATTAAGTTTTAATAAGGATGTTGTAAGTTTATAAAATCAAAATTATATAAATCATAACTGTTAATTTTAAAATCATACTTATTAAATACATAGATGTCTTAATTTGTTATAATATATGTAATGCCAAGTTCAAAAATAACACAAATTTCCAATATAAATAGCTTAAACAATGATAACGGTGTTATGCAAAACAATGGTAATGATTTAGATAAGCGTGCGAATTCCACATATAATAACAGTAAAAATTTACAATCAATGGGTCAGCAAACAAATTCAATAAGTGATTCAATTGATGTTTTTGCGCAAGCATCAAAAAAACGAGGTGCTTCAAAATATGACTTAGCTAAGTTAATTCAAGACTTTCTTCAGTATTGTGAAGTAGAC
The DNA here is from genome assembly GCA_964506905.1 of uncultured Candidatus Saccharibacteria bacterium. Lineage (GTDB taxonomy): Bacteria > Patescibacteriota > WWE3 > 2-01-FULL-39-13 > 2-01-FULL-39-13 > JALWZX01. The sequence continues at coordinate 17,383 of CAZDNW010000017.1, read as the reverse complement.
AAAAATTTGTCACAAGGCACAGTGAAGATGTATCATTTCTATTTAAAGGAATTTTATGTTTGGTTAACACAAGTGCAAAATTCAGATGTCGTAAGTTATAAGGATATTACACAAGATACTGTAAGAGATTTTCGTGTGTATTTAAATAGAAAAGAAACATATCATCATAAAGGTAGAAATACATTAAAAAGAAATACACAAAACCGCTATTTAACAGCATTAAGATCATTTTTAAGGTATTTAATAATAGAAAAAGGGTTTGAAGATGCCCTACCCCCCGATAAAGTACTATTGGGAAAACCAGAACCTAGAGTTCCCAAGTTTTTAACTTTAGACCAAATAGAAGATTTATTAAAACAACAGGATTTATCTAAAAAAAGCGGCATTAGAGATAAAGCGATATTAGAGCTTCTTTTTAGTACAGGAATGCGTATAAGCGAGCTTACAAGCTTAAATAAAGATGATATCACACCACAAATATTAGAAAGAAGAGAATTTACAATAGTTGGAAAAGGAAACAAAGTAAGAACAGTATATTTATCAAAAGAAGCCGTAGAATGGCTGAAAAAGTATTTATCCACAAGAAAAGATAGTTTTAAACCTTTATTTGTTAGATACAGCGGTAAATCTATGGATCCTAATGATGAAGATGGTGAGTCATTACGATTAACACCTAGATCTGTACAAAGAATGGTAAAAAAATATGCATTAATGGCTGGGATATCTATAGATGTTACACCTCATGTGTTAAGACACTCGTTTGCTACTGATTTGCTAATGGCAGGTGCTGATTTAAGATCAGTTCAAGAGTTATTAGGGCATTCAGATGTATCTACAACGCAAATTTACACTCATGTTACAAATAAACGACTAAAAGAGGTTCATGAAAAGTTTCACGAAAGAGAATAAAATTTTACACTACATCAACAATACTTAAATTATTATTTGCACCTATTGTACCAACATTATTTCCAAAAATTGCAATTATCTTTTCGCCTTTTAATACCAAATGCTTTCTTTTTAAGAAATCTATTGCATTTTTAGTGTTTGTATTTGGATTTGATGAAAGTTTCATTCTAAATGCTTGAACACCATAAGACATTGCTAATTGTCTTGCTACTGTTGAATGTTCAGTAAACGCAAATACCGGTATAGGTGGCCTAAATCTAGATAAAATTCTTGCAGACATTCCTGATTCTGTAAATACAATATAACCCTGAACTTCTTTTTCGTTTGAGGGCTGTTTATTTACGAACTCTATTGATGCTGTGATTATAATTTCCTCAAATGATTCAGGTAATTTAACAATATCTTGGGCAAATTGTTGTTGTTCGTTAAACCTGGCAATTTTACTCATCGTAGATACAGCTCTTACGGGGTATTTACCGGTTGCAGTTTCTTCGGATAACATTAACGCATCTGTTTTATCAAAAACTGCATTTGCGATGTCTGCCACTTCAGCTCTTGTTGGCATGTAACTACTTACCATGCTTTTTAACATTTGTGTTGCAACAATTACTGGTTTTGCTTCTTCACGGCATCTTTCAATCATATGTTTTTGAATTCGTGGAAGTCTTTCCATTGATACTTCAACGCCCAAATCGCCACGAGCAACCATAATAACATCGGTTTCATCTAAAATTTCATCAAAATTTTCAATTGCTTTTAGTGTTTCAATTTTTGCGACGATATGTTGATGTCCACCTAATGATTTTATCTTCTTTTTTAACGTCGCAATATCTTGCCTGTCTCTTACAAAAGATAATGCGACGAAATCAACATTATGCTCAACAGAGAATTTTAAGTCTTTTTTATCCTTTTCTGTTAATGTGGGCATTAATATGTTTGCCTGTGGAATGCTAACCGATTTTCTTAATCCTAACGCGTTTCCGAATAATACTTTCGCATAAATTGACGCTTGCGTTACTTTTTCTACTTCTAATTCCACCCTACCATCATCTAAGTATATTTTATGTTTTGGTTGTAATCCTTTTATAGAATGGACAAAATCAAATGGTATAAATATATGTTTTTTATCTTTTGGAGTTTTTGAAAGTACAACCGTTTGACCTGATTTTAAAACTATTTTTTCTATCCCGTTTGGAAATATTCCAGTTCTTAATTCAGGACCTTGAAAATCTGCCATTATAGCAGTGTTAACACCATGATTCTCTGATATTTTTCTTATTTTTTTTATTGTATTTGCATACCATTCATGCGTGTTGTGTTTCATGTTTAAACGAAACACATCAACACCGGCTAAAAGCAGTTGTTCTAAGGTTTTTTCCGATTCTGAAGCGGGTCCTATTGTAGCTATTATTTTTGTAAAACTATCATTTGTAGGCATTACCTCTTATTGTATGAACAAATTCAACGAATGTAAATCACCAAATCGTTTGGTCAAATCCAACAAAAACTATAAGACTTTGTAATATAAAAGCTATCGGCTTAACACCTGCGCAGACTATAAGGTTGGTGCGTGTGCGAGGTAGCATAATTCTTAGCAGTTACTTCCCTTTTGTGACACCTTTGTGTAAACGCGTTTATCAAGCCGTTTTTGAGCGAATGAGTTTTATGATTTTATTGTTTTTTTTATAATTTTTGAAACAGATTGTGAAAAAAGAGCGCAAAACTAACACAATCGCTATGTGTATAACTTTATGGTAATAATATTCTGTTTTACATCGGCGATTTTACGCCGTATCTCTTTCTAGATTGATCGATTATCTTTTGTTTGTGCATAGATCTGTTTTTCGGTAAAGGTAGAGAGTAATATGTAAACGCCGGCGACATTACCTTATCAACCATAATTCTTCCCACTAATTGATATTGATCTAATGTTGTTAAGTCCTCAGGCTCGATATTAGAGCCAAACTCTTTAAAAAGTATTTCAGCATCGTGTGCACCAACATTAAAGCTCATTAAACTTCCTACATTCCCTAAAATTGCATTCATTATATCTGGATCTATTTGTGTTATATATTGATTTGCCATTGTAAGTGACAATCTGTATTTTCGTGCTTCAGATAAGATTTTTGTAAATGAACTTGTCGCAAAATTTTGAAACTCATCTACATACAAATAAAATGGAACTCTTTCTTCTTCTTTTTGAAATGCCCTGTTCATAGCAGCAATTTGAATCTTAGTTATAATCATAGAACCTAACAGTGTAGCGTTATCTTCACCTATTTTTCCTTGTGATAAATCGCACAATAATATTTTTTTGTTATTCATTATTTCTTCAATTCTTACTTTAGATTTAGGTTTATCTAAAATTCTTCGCATTAAAGGTGATGTTACAAATTGTCCGACTTTATTTAATATTGGTGAAATTGCTTCATTTAAAAATCTTTCACTCATTTGATCAAACTCTTTATTCCAAAATTGATGAATCATTGGATCGTCTATATTTTTAAGTACCTTGTTCCTATATTTTTTATTATGCAAAATCTTCATTATATCAGGTAAAGTTGCATCTGGAGCATATGTTAGTGTAAATAATACATTTCTCAAAATATGTTCTAATCTAGGTCCCCAAGAATGTGCGTATAATTTGTGAAATATTCCTATAATTCCTGATACCATTATATCTCGTTGATGTTCGTTTTCTAATTCTAAAATATTTAAAGTATAAGCATATTCTCTGTCAGATGGGTCAAAAAGGCATACATCGTTAATTCTATTTTTGGGAATAAAGTCTAATACTGTCTCAATAGCATCACCATGTGGATCCAATATAGCAACACCATTACCTTTTCTTATATCTTCAATAGCCATATTGTCTAATAACCACGATTTACCACTACCACTTTTACCTACAATATATACATGCCTCATTCTATCTTTGTGTTTAATGCCAAAGATTCTTTCTTCGTTTTTATAGATAGTTCGTCCAATAAACGTTATTTCAGATTTTTCTTCCTTGGTCATGTTTTCGTGCACAATTGGAAGATTTTCTGGCGGGTCTAAATGCAACCTTTTTCCCCAAACAATGTTTGGTATTCCCGAAAGATTGTTTGGAATATGCCAAATCGTTGATAATTCAAGGGTATTCAATATGTTAGCACTGCCATACGGAAAGTGCTCAAAAACTGCTTCTCTAAGTTTATTTTCCCTCATAAAGCCCGCACTTTTTAGCGTGAATTTGTTGCCATTAGGGTCAGAATACGCGGTGAATGGTTGAAATAATAAATTTGTTGTTTGGGGATTATTCGTAATTAATCTAATGTAAGTATTAAATCCGTGAAACTTTAATTTTTCTTGCATTAATGCGATTTCCTTTTGAGCACTTTCACTTACAATTTCAGCACCAGTTAATTTGCTTATTTTTGATAGAATTTTCTTTTGCCATTTATTATTTGTTTGGTCTAAAATGATTTGTAACCAAAAGATATCATTAGAACTGGTTGTTCTAGCCATGGCTGATAAAAAAGATGTTAATGGATCAACATCTTGAAACTTATCCATCGTTTTTATGGGAATTCCATACCATTTATCTAATGTAACCTGTGATATGTCTAATAAATCATAATTGATTTCCCCTAATTCATTAAAATTTGGAATCTCAACTATATCAGACTTAGAAAACTGAGCAAATAACTGATTTTTTAAATGTGTTGATTTACTTGGTAAAGCACCTGCCACAAAATATATATTTTGATTGATTGATATTATATTGAACGAATAATAATTCTCACTTGATTCTTTAAAAAATGGTATGGTACTTGATTTTATGCCACTTACCAAACTATTAAAAACCGCTTGGGCAAGCTCATATGTGTATTCATTATTTTTGGGCGGTTTTACTATAAAAAATGGCATTAATTTGATTATATATTAAGTAATGTTACTTTTCAGTAGGTAATTTTATCTTGTATGATTTGCGATGAATGGGCGTATATCCGTATTTCTTTATTGCTAAAAGATGTTTTTTTGTTCCGTATCCAACATTTGTATCTAAACTGTATTGTGAATATTTTTTACTGTATTTATACATTAAGTTGTCTCTGTAAACTTTAGCTACAATTGATGCACTTGCAATTGCAAAAGACACTTGATCTCCTTTTTTTAACGACAATTCAGATATTTTGCAATCATTTGTACAAATTGAAAAATAATCTACCAAAACATAATCTATCTTTAAATTTCTTGATAAATTAATTACCGCATTTCGTAAAACTTTTTTATTTGCTATGCCTATACCTATTTCATCAATTTCTTTTGCTGAAATTTCACAAATTTCGTATCCTAAACACTCTTTTCTTATAAATTCACTTAAAATCTCTCTATTTTTCTTTGTTACTTTTTTAGAATCTGTTATTTTTAATAGTAATTCTTTTTTATGTGGAATTTTTAGCAAATTATCAATAGTTTTATAATTCCACGCAACAGCACAACCTACAATTGGACCTGCCAAAGGCCCCCTACCCACTTCGTCTACACCAGCAATAATGTGATAACCCTTATCCCACAGTTTATTTTCATATTTTAGAATTGGTAACATGTTAAGTTTGTAGATTAAGTTTCAGATTTTTGATTTTCTGTTTCCTCTGGTTTATCAAAAACTGTTACAGCCGCAACGCTATCGCCAGAATTTAATCTCATAACAATAACACCCTGCGTACTTCGACCTAATTTTGGAATATCTTTAACAGAAATTCTGATAATTTGCCCAGAAACAGAACTTAATAATAAATCTTGTGATTTAGGTGTAATCAATTTAACTCCAACAATTTCACCTGTTTTATCTGTTACTTTTGCACCAATAACACCACTTCCGCCTCTTTTGTATAGTGGATAATCTGAAACGGCGCTCATTTTGGCATACCCTTTTGCTGTTACGGTTAATATACTTAAAGCATTATCATCAGTTTCAGGTACTACTTCCATACTTACTACATAATCTCCCTCTTTTAATCTAATACCTCTTACACCACTTGCACTTCTGCCCATATCTCGCACATCGGATTCTTTAAACCTTATTGTTTTACCCTTAGCTGTAACCAATATTACATTATTGTTACCATCTGTTAACTTCGCTCTTACTAAAGAATCTCCTTCTTTTAGTTTCATACCAATAATTCCTGTTTTTCTTATATTTTTATATTGGGAAAGTTTAGTTTTCTTTATGTTTCCAAGCCTTGTTGCCGTTAATATGTATCTATTTTCTGAATCTTCATCGTCTTCTTTTGTAATTCTTATAATTTCTTCTAATTTATCGCTGGTAGACATTTCAAGTAAATTAACAACTGCAGTTCCTTTACTTTGTCTACTACCTTCCGGTATGTCCCATACTCTTTTTTCGTACACTTTTCCGTTATCTGTAAAGAAAAATAACCTATCGTGTGTTTCGGCTAATCTTAACATTGAAACCTCATCACTTTCTTTTGTTTTCATGCCAATAACGCCTTTTCCTCCCCTACCCTGTGTTTTGTAGGTTGAAGGTTTCATTCTTTTAATATATCCAGACTCTGTAACCGATATTAATGTTTCTACATTTTCAACTAAATCCTCTTCACTAAATTCACCGATTTTTCCTTTTATTACTTTAGTCATTCTTTCATCTGCAAATTTTTCCTTGACTTCACTCAATTCAGCCTTTATTACTTTAATCATCTCCTTTGGTTTTGCTAGTATTAATAACATTTTATCAATGCTTTTTCTTATTTCATTTAATTCATCCTCAATCTTTTCTCTTTCTAATGCGGAAAGTTTTTTAAGCCTCATATCCAATATCGCTTGTGCTTGAATCTCTGTTAAATCAAATCGTTTCATTAACTTTTCTCTAGCATCATCCGTAGATTTCGATTTTTTAATAATTGCAATAACTTCATCTATAAAATCTAATGCTTTTTTAAGTCCTTCTAATATATGTTCTCTTTCTCTAGCTTTTCTTAAATTATAAAGAGTTCTTCTTGTAATAACTTCTCGTCTATGCTTTATAAAATAATCTAAAACTGCTTTAATTCCCAGTAATTGTGGTTCTTCATCAACCAAAGCAATCATATTTACATTAAAAGTGCTTTGTAATTGTGTGTATTTATATAGGTAATTTAACACCTTTTGTGGATTAGCATCTTTTTTAAGTTCAATAACTATTCTTATATCTTCGCCACTACTTTCATCTATGATATTAGATACCCCAGAAATCTTTTTATTTATTACTAAATCAGCAATTTTTTCAATCAGTGTTTTTAAATTTACTTGATATGGAATTTCTTTGATTATTATTTGAAATCTGCCTGATTTACTTTCCTCAATATCTGCATGTGCTCGTTGAACTATTCTTCCTCTTCCTGTGGCAAAATAGTTTAAAGTTTCTTTTTGATCATAAATTGTACAGCCGGTTGGAAAATCAGGACCTTTTATAACCTTAACGAGTTCTTTTAATTCCACATTATTTACAACTTCCCAATGTGCAATTTCAGCAGTAGTTTCTGATATGTCATAAGCTTTTATTATTCTTTGTTCTGTATCTACAACATTTAAATCACCAGTATCTAATATAAGATTAATGCCGTCTATTATTTCACCCAAATTATGAGGTGGAATATTAGTAGCCATACCTACAGCAATACCTGTAGCACCATTCATTAAAAGATTTGGGATTACAGCGGGTAAAACTAATGGCTCTTGATACTCAGCTGAAAAGTTGTCGACAAAATCAACAGTGTTTTTATCGATGTCTTTTAACATGTATTCTGAAATCTTTTCCAGTTTACATTCTGTGTATCTCATTGCCGCTGGAGGATCACCTGCAATAGTACCAAAGTTACCTTGCCCATCAATAAGAGGATACCTTAATAAAAAGTCTTGTGACATTCTTACTAATGCCTCATAAATAGAAGAATCTCCGTGTGGATGATACTTACCCATTACATTACCTACTAGAGTAGCAGACTTCCTATATTTATCAGTGGAAGTCATCTTGGATTCAATTGCCGCATAAACAATTCTTCTTTGAACAGGTTTAAGTCCATCTCTAACATCTGGTAAAGCTCTGGATACAATAACACTCATAGCGTAGTCTAAATACGCTTTTTTCATTTCTTCTGTAATTGGTGTTTCTAAAATTTTTCCAGATTGAATGTTTTCTGATTTTTCTGTACTTTGATCTTTTTCTGACATCTTTTTATTTTATAATAATTATTAAACTACTTCTATAGGCATCAACTATGTTACTGCTAACATCATAAACGCCATTACGCCTACCACATTTGACAAAAATGTAACAAATAATTTATTTCGTGTATCTTTTACAATCAAGTCTACTAGTAACAAATATATGCTACTTGCTATTAACAAAGAAGCAAGCGCTTCTTTATGGCCAACTTTTATTATACCTGCTATAAATAAAATTGCAAAAAGCGTTGTTACTATAGATAAAACTGGAGTCATTGCGTATTTTTCTAACAAATCTTTTCCCCATTTATAAAATTGTAAACCGTATTCATATAAAATAACCGAAACCAGTATCCAACCTGTTTGAAACCCCGCTGCTAAATTAAATCGCATTATGATTCCTAGATTCTCTTGAACTTCTATAGCACCAAATAGAAATAACAATTGAGATGTGGAATCCAATATAGATAAGTGTGTACTTTCAGAGATTGTTGTTATTCCCTGTTTTTTGTTATGTGCATTCGTAGAATCTTTTATACATATGTGGTTTCCAATTATGTATTTAAATAAATAAGCGCTTAGAAATGATAAAAAGATACCTAAAATTCCCGATAATACATAAGGGGAAACAAACAACAATGTTAATTGAAGAAAATCTTTTATTATATTTCTACCTTTAAAAAAGTAATCTACAACTGCTACAGTCAAGCCATATAATAATGGTATGTAGATTTTACTTAATCCGACCTCTTGGTAAAAAAAGTAGGTTAACGCATAATACCCTAATGCCGTTAATATAACTGATAAAACTACCAAGTAATTCCCAATGTTTTTTTTGTTTTTAAATAAAAGTTTTAATATTTGAACTAAAAAATATACTGCAAATGTTATCAAAACTATTAGTAGAATCGTTATTTGAATATCGTCAAATTCTAATTTGTTAAATCCCCTAAATTTTCGTATCCCACTTTCTAAAATAAGCCCAGACAGTGCTGTTACATTCATTATTTGAATTCCTTTTTTAATGCGAGTGTCGTCATTGGTAAATAGAAAAAACGCAATTATATTTGCTCCTAATAAAAACGTACCGATAAATAATATATTATTAAAAAAGAAATAAGTTAAAAATGCACCAATACCAGCAAAAGCAAAATAAAAAGGATTTTCTCTTGATTCTTTACCATATGCCTTAATCAAGAAATATGTAGATAATAATCCTACTATAAAAATAATTATGCTAAAAATATTCATTGAGAAAAGAAAATACAAAGAAGTTGCAATTAAAAGTATTGATATAATTTGTATAAAAACATTTGCTTTATTCATAAGATATTGAGCAGATTATTAGTATTGCTTATGCTTGCAAATCTAATGTCGCCAGTTTAGCATTAGCCTGTATAAAATGCTTTCTTGGTGCGACTTCTTTACCCATCAGCATTTCAAATATTTTGTCTGCTTCTTCTACATCTTCAACTGTTATTTTTCTCAAAACTCTTGTTTTTGGATCCATCGTTGTTACGGCTAGTTCTTGATAATTCATTTCCCCGAGCCCTTTAAACCTACTTAATGTGTATGTAATTCCTTTTTGTTCCATTTCTTTTTGAAATTCTTCTAACTCTTCATCGGTTAATATATATTTTTTACCTTTATTTCCCCAAGTTGCTTTGTATAATGGTGGAACTGCCGCATAAAGCATGCCATTATAAACCAATTCTGGTAGGTGTCTAAATATAAATGTTAAATAAAGTGTTCTTATATGTGCACCATCAACATCGGCATCAGCCATAATAATTATCTTGTGATATCTAATCTTTTCAATGTTAAAAGTGTCACCTATTCCAGCACCTAGTGCTTGTATTAATAATTTTAATTTGTCATTTTTAATTACCTGATCCAACCTTGCTCTTTCTGAATTTAATATTTTCCCAAATAAAGGTAAGATTGCTTGAAATTCTGAATTTCTAGCTTGTTTTGCAGTACCTCCAGCGGAATCTCCTTCTACAATAAACAGTTCTGCCTTAGTTCTGTCTTTTGTTCTACAATCTGCTAATTTGCCAGGTAAACCACCACCTTCTAGTGCACCTTTTCTAACAACTGCATCTCTAGCAGCTCTAGCTGCTTTTCTCGCTCTTGCTGCAAGTAAACTTTTATTGATAATAGCTTCAGCATCTTTGGGGTTTTCCTCTAAAAATGTATCAATTGCATTTTTTGCAACTAATTCGACAACAGTTCTTGCTTCTGAAGTTCCAAGTTTTGATTTTGTTTGTCCCTCAAATTGTAATTTGTTTGATGGAATTTTTACAGACACCGCTGCCGTAATACCTTCTCTTGTATCATCACCAGTTAACTTTTCTTTTGGATCCTTAAATAATCCATGCTTTTTTGCATAGTCGTTTACTGATTTAGTTAACGCTGATCTAAAACCTGTCAAATGAGTTCCACCTTCAGGTGTTCTAATGTTGTTTGCAAAACTCAATTCAGTTGCTGCAAAGCTATCTGTGTATTGAAATGAAATTTCTACTTCTATATCAGATTTAGAATCTTTTGCGTAGAATACAGTTGGTTGTACTGTAGTCTTATTTCTATTTATTGAGCTTATTAAAGATCTTAAACCACCTTCGAAGTAAAAAGTTTCTATTAAATCTTGTCTTTCATCAATCAGCGTAAATTTTAATCTTGCGGTTAAATACGCAAAAAGTCTTATTTGACTTCTTATTTTTGAATATTCCCAATCTGTAGTTTCAAATATTTCAGAATCAGGCATAAAATGAACAGTTGTTCCATGTTCTAAACTCGCTACCGATTTATCTTCAAATTTTGATTCCGATAATTTGCCTGTCTTTAATGGGAATTTAACGTCTCCTCTTTCATATTCTTGGTAATATAATTTATTATCTCTTCTTACTTCTACCCTGCAATATTCAGATAGTGCGTTAACTACAGACGCTCCTACACCGTGAAGTCCCCCAGACACCTTATAGCCACCACCTCCAAATTTGCCGCCGGCATGAAGCTTTGTCATTACAAGTTCTAATGCAGATACACCATACTCTTTCTTTATATCTGTTGGAATTCCCCTGCCGTTGTCACTAACAATTGCAGAATTATCTTTTTTTATTGTTATGACGATATGATCTGCATAACCTGCAAGTGCTTCATCAACAGAATTATCAATAATTTCCTTTAATGTATGGTGTAAACCTACTGAATCTGTGGAACCAATATACATTCCGGGCCTAACTCTTACTGGTTTTAAACCTTCTAAAACTTCAATATTTTGTGCTGAGTATTTATTGCCTTTATCGTTATCTTTTGCCATATTTATATTTTAATTAAAAACTATTGTTACACAATATAGATTTTCTACTACACTACTTTACCATATTTACAATTTGTGTGAAGTTTTTCATAGTGTAACAAAATATTCCTAATAAGTTCATTTAAAATGACGATGTTAATTTATAAATTGGAGTAATAACTGCTAATGCTAAAATTAATACCATAATTCCTAACATAATCATAATAAGAGGTTCCATTGCCGTCGATAAATTTTTAGTTATCTTATTAACTTCTTTTTCAAAATATGTCGATAAATTGCTTAGTCGTTCGTCTACTGTACCTGTTTCTTCACCTATTACAAGCATGTTTGATACTAATGGTGGATATAAATCTTCTTTTGATATCGCCTGTGATAAAGGAACCCCGTGTTTAACTTCTTCTACCATTCTATCTACAGAATCTCTAAATAATACATTTCGAAATGTATTTTTAACTATTTTTAATGAATCTAATATTGAAACCCCGGATTCAAGAAGCAACGCTAATGTAAATGTAAATTCTACTAGATTAGATTGTCGTAATAGGTTTCCAAAAATTGGTAATTTTAATGAAGTTTTTGCTAAAAAATATTCACCTGTTGTGGTGGATTTAAAATATTTAAACCCTAGTATAATAGCTACTATTCCAATTGCTAATATCCACCAATTATGTCTAATAAAATCAGAAAGCCCAATCATTAATTTAGTTGATGTTGGTAAATCTGTGTTTAGTGATTCGTATAATGTGCTAATTTGCGGAATTACTAGTATAACTATCCCTATAAATACAAGTGTCATTACAACGATTATAATAATAGGGTATAACATCGCTGATTTTAATTTGCTTCTAAATTGTCTCTTTTTCTCTAAACTTTCTGCTAATTTCGTTAACACGACATCTAATTTACCTAATGCTTCCCCTGCACTAATTAAACTTATATATGTTTCGTCAAATACCTCTGGATATTTTGCGATGCTTTTTGACAAAGATGTTCCAGATTCTATATCGGTTAAGATACTTTCTAATATTGATTCAAGCGTTTTGTTTTTAGTTTGTGAAATAATGATTTCTAGAGCACGTGCTATTGGTAATCCAGCAGTTAACATATTTGCTAATTGATCTGTAAATACGACCAAGTCGCCAAGCTTAACCTTTTGAAAGAATGTAACAATTCCCGCGATGTCTCGTTCTTTGTTTGCAGGTACGAGAGAATATACAATTAGTCCTTTTTCTCTAAGTGAACTAATCGCAATATCCTTGTTTGGTGCATCAATTTCACCTCTTTGAGTTTTTGAGCCGTCTTTTGTTTTTGCACTATATTTAAATCTCATATTTTGTGCTTATTAAGTACAATAATAGTTATATTAACCAAGTAATCTAGTAACTTCATCTGGTTTAAGTGTGTTTTTTAAGGCTTCTTCCAGTTCAATTTTACCTTCTTTAACTAATTCAGCTAAAGATCTTTCCATTGATCTCATTCCGATGTCGTAACTGGTATTAATTATATTATCAATAAAGTGCGTTTTTCCTTCTCTAATTGTGTTTCTGACAGCATCATTTGCTATTAAGATTTCTAATGCCGGATACATTTTGCTTTTATCAATACCTGTAATCAATGTTTGAGTTATTATTCCTTCTAATACTGCAGCTAACTGTATGCGAATTTGAATTTGTTGATGTTCCGGAAATACATCTATAATTCTATCAATAGTTTGTGCCGCTGAGTTTGTATGTAATGTAGCTAAAACTAAATGGCCTGTTTCAGCTGCAGTAATTGCAGCAGCCATTGTTTTATAATCTCTCATTTCCCCGACTAGCAATACATCTATGTCTTCTCTTAGTGCAGATTTAATAGCTCCTTTCCATGTTAATGTATCAACATACATTTCTCTCTGTTGAATTAATGATTTATTTGATTCAAATATGAATTCAATAGGATCTTCAATAGTAATAATATGTCCATTTCTGTTATGATTCATCCAGTTTATCATTGCAGCTAGTGTTGTTGTTTTACCAGTTCCAGTTGCACCTGTAACTAATACTAAGCCTTTTGGTAATTTAGCAAATTCGTATAATATATGTGGAAGTCCAAGTTCATCTACAGTTGGGATTACAGTTGGAATCAGTCTAAAAGCTAGTGCTGGTAAGCCTTTTTCAAAAAACGCATTAATACGAAATCTTGCAGACTTTTTATATTGATAAGAAAAATCTAATGACCTTTCCTTTATTAATTTCAACTTTTGATTTTCGTTTACAAGTTGGTCAATTATATTTTCTACTGTTTCTGGCGGTAATGCATCGTATCCAACGAGTGGTTGTAAAACATTATTTACTCTTATAGTTGGTGGTAAATTTGAGGTTATATGCAAGTCGGAAGCATTTGCCTCAAAAACTTTTTTAAGCATATCATCTATTTCAATTGAATTTTTCATTATATTGTTGTGCTTGCTACTGTGAGAACTTCCTCAATGGTGGTAATTCCCCACAGAGCTTTTAAATAACCATCTTGAACTAAAGTAATCATTCCGTTTTCTAATGCGACTTTTTGAATTTCTTCTGTTGATGATTTCTTCATTGCTAACTTTCTTATATTCTCTTCAATTTCCAATACTTCAAAAAGACCTATTCGGCCAGAATATCCTGTTTGGTTACATCTATCACACCCCTTACCTTTGTATAATTTTATATTATTTAAGAACTCATTAGCTTGTTCTTTTGTTATTTCTTCTGAATAATCTAATTCCAAATCTTTTTTAACATGAATATGCCCGTCGTCGTCTTGATTAAATGGGGATTCATTTACACCAAGTTTCAGCAATTTTGGTCCTAATACTTTAAGTATGTCTTTTTTGAGTCCTTCATCTGGCTCATAAGCTTCCTTACAATATTGACATACACGTCTAGTTAACCGTTGAGCCAAAAGTATGTTTAAAGTTGATGCAATTAAGAAGTTTTCTACTCCCATGTCTATAAGTCTTGGGATTGCACCCGCCACTGAATTTGTGTGTAATGTGGCCAAAACTAAATGACCTGTTAAGGCCGCTTGAATAGCAAGTTGTGCAGTTTCGCCATCTCTAATTTCTCCAACCATAATTATGTTTGGATCTTGTCGCAAAATAGATCTTAATCCGTTTGCAAATGTTAAACCTGCTTGTGGATTTACTTGTATTTGGTTTACACCCGGGATATGAATTTCCACGGGATCTTCTAAAGTAACAATATTTACTTTGACTGAATTCAATTTAGAAAGACTTGTTGCTAGTGTTACAGTTTTACCAGAACCAGTTGGACCTGTTACTAAAATAATACCTGTGGTTTCTTTGATACTTTTTTCAAATTGAACAAGCGATTTTCCCCATAACCCTAAATCAGCAAACGAAAGAGTTTTGCCTTGATCCTTTAGTAGACGAATAACGACCTTTTCGCCAAACACAGTTGGTATCGTAGATACACGAAGATCAGTTGTTTTGTCTCCAAACATTACCTTAAATTGCCCATCTAATGGTTTTCTTTTTTCGTCGATTTTCATATTGGCAAGAATCTTTATTCTGGCCACAATTGAATCATGAATCGATTTTGGTAAAGGGAATTTTTCTTGTAAAATTCCGTCAATTCTATATCTGATTCTTGTATTATTTTCAAATGGCTCAATATGAATATCAGATGCACCAGACTTAACAGCGTATTCTAATATAACAGAAACAATTTTAGCTACAGGAGAAACCTTTATAATAGTTTCCGCCTCATCCATGTTCTTAAGTGTTTCTTGCATTTTTGTTGCACTTGTTTCTGTTACCTGCTCTATTGCTTCGGTTACACCTTTTCCTAAACTTTTGCTATATTCTTTATCAATCGCGGTTTGGATAAGATGTTGTGTGCTATATTGCGGTTTTACTCTCAATTTAGAGCTTCTT
Source organism: uncultured Candidatus Saccharibacteria bacterium (assembly GCA_964506905.1). Taxonomy (GTDB): domain Bacteria; phylum Patescibacteriota; class WWE3; order 2-01-FULL-39-13; family 2-01-FULL-39-13; genus JALWZX01. The sequence goes on along the minus strand of CAZDNW010000017.1, from coordinate 2,030 downwards.
TCTATAAATTCGATTACTTCTAAATCATCTGGGTCTGTCATCGCAACATATATATAACGGTCATCAATTGCTGTTGGAATTATAGAATACTTTCTAGCAGTTGTTTCTGGTACTAGTTTAATCGCCTCTGGTTTTATTACCATCTCTGTTGGATCAACAAATGGTATTCCTGTAATTTCAGACTTAAGTTTTATTAGTTGTTCTTCGGAAAGTATATTTTCGCTTATAAGAGCGTCCTCAAAACTTATTCCCCGTTCTATTTGAGTTCTTTTAACCTCTTTATATTGGTTCTCAGAAATAAGTCCATATTCTAGAACTTTTTGTTCTATTGTTTTTTGGGCAGAGTCTATCGACATATGTTTAATATATTATATCATTAAACTACTTATGCAAACACGACTAATCTATGGTGGAAATCAAACGCAAAGAAGGGATTATTGCAATGATTATGTTAAAAACATTCTTAATATCCCAAATATCTCAAATACAGATTTTATTCTGCTAAACAAACAGGATGGCAAAAAAAACATCTCTATTAATCAAATTAGACTATTAATTAATAAATTAAAATTAAAACCAGTAAATCAAAAATTTAAAATTGCAATAATAGAAAATGCACAGGATTTATCTACCGAAGCTCAAAATGCACTATTGAAGGTGATAGAAGAACCTCCGGAATATGCACAAATTTTTCTTACAGTTGATTATATTGAAAACCTATTACCAACTATTAAGTCGCGGTGTATCATTGTTAATTTATCTAACGCCAATGATGAAATTGATGAAGAAGTTAAAAATTTGCTATCTTTTACAATCGGCGAAAAAATAGATTGGCTAACTCAGAATAAACAAAATGCAAAGGATTTAGAGTGGGTCTTAAAAATTTTAAATAATATGGAATTAATAATTAGACATGAATTGTTGACCAACGATGATTTAAATAATGTAGAAAAAAAGAAATATGTAAATTTCATTTCAAAGATACATGAGTTTAAAAATGATATTGCTATAACAAATGTTAATACTTATTTGGGGCTTGAAAGATTATTAGTTTTGTTTGATAGAATTAGATAACCTTCTTGTTATAAAATAATAACAGTAAGACATAAACCTGGTTTTAATTCTCGCACAAAATTGTGCTAAAATATAATTAACAACCAATATGTTTTATGTATTAAGTTGACAGATCTGAATTTAATACATACTGCATATTGTTCTGCCCAGGGGGTGAACCTAATATGTTCAAACAACAATTAAAAAAAGGTTTTACACTTATTGAGCTTCTTATCGTTATCGTTATCATAGGAATTCTAGCTGTTGCAGTTTTGTCTGCTATTAATCCAATTGAACAGATTAACAAGGCAGAAGATGCAAGAGTTAGGTCTGATTCTAATGAATTGCTTAATGCATATGAAAGATATTACACAACACATGGTTATTATCCGTGGCAAAAAGCCGACCCAGATGAAGATGCCCCAGATGGTGCAGTAGTGGTTGGTGATTGTACAAAAGGTTCGGATGGGAAATATAGTTGTACATCTAGTGGTGACACACCGGCAGATTCAGGCTATTTGGCTGAGTTAGTAAATAGCGGAGAATTAAAACCTGAATTTTTAGAAAGGTCTACATTCGATGCTGATGCTGAACCGAAGATTTATATATCAGTTGGCACTACAGCAGATAATCTTATAAAACTTTGTTTTGATCCTGTGTCTAAAGCTTATAGTGATACAGCAACCAATAATCAGGATGGTTCCTCAGGGTGTACTCCAGATACTACAGATTGTTATCTTTGTGTACCAGAATAAAAGTTTACATAGTTACTTAGATATTAAATGAGAAACAAAATTAAATATGGTTTTACATTAATAGAGCTTTTGATTGTTATCGTTATTATAGGAATTTTAGCTGTTGCAGTTTTGTCGGCTATTAATCCTATTGAGCAAATTAACAAGTCAAAAGATGCTGGAATGCGTTCTGATGCTAATGAGTTACTCAATGCATACGAAAGGTATTATACAACCCACCGT
>CAZDNW010000016.1:0-19540 GCA_964506905.1 uncultured Candidatus Saccharibacteria bacterium | reverse complement strand
TACAACGCCAACGCTTTTTTATACAAAACAGCATATTTTTGAGCACTTCTTGTCCAACTGAAATCTTGATTAACACAATTATGTATCAATGAATTCCATTTATTTTTATCAGTAGAATAGGTTACAAACGCACGTTTTAGTGCATTTAACATTTCTGCAGAGTCAAATTTATCAAAAACGAAACCTGTGGTGCCATCTTGTACAGTATCGTACAGACCGCCCGTTGCTCTAACAATAGGCACTGAACCATATTTCATTGCTATCATTTGTGTTAGACCGCAAGGTTCAAATCTTGATGGTATAACAAACATATCGCTTGCAGCATAAATTTTGCGTGCAAGTTCTTCAGAAAATGTTATGTTAGGGCTATAATCATGTGCATACTCAGGATGCATTTCTTTAAAATCTTTAAACGCGGCTTCTAACATTGGATCACCTGTTCCTAATAATACAAATTGATATCCAATGTCTAATATGTCTTTTAATTTATCTATAACTAAATCCAGTCCTTTTTGGTCTGCTAATCTACTTATTGCAGCAAGTATTGGTTTATTTGGATTTACATCTAAACCTAAATCCATTTGTAATTTTGCTTTATTTGCTGCTTTTCCTTCGTTTACATTTGCTTTAGCATAATTTTGATAAATCATTTGGTCTTTTGCTGGATCAAAAACTTCGTAACTTATTCCGTTTAAGATACCAACAACTCTTGATTCTCGCGCCTTAAGAATTTCATGTAAACCTTCGCCGTGTTCTGGAGTCATTATTTCCTCAGCATAATGCTCTGATACTGTTGTTATATAATCAGCACCGACAATTCCTTGTAAAACAAAATCCAAATTATCATCTGTTGTGTCCCATTTGACTGTTTGATTTGTTGCTATATCTATACCAACTTTTTCAGCTACATCAACACTACTAAATCCTTGGTACGCTAGATTATGAATTGTAAATATTGTTCTTGGAAGTCCAGTAGTGTTGTATCTGTGTGTACTTTGTACAATTTGTGGTACCAAGCCTGTATGCCAATCGTTTAAGTGAATTACATCTGGGTGAAATATACTGTCAGGGTAGGTAAAGGCATCCGATATGGTTCTACTAAAAAACGCAAACCTTACCAATTCATCTTGAGTACTTGGCATAGCCGTTGGCGAATAATAAACACCAGCATTAGATAAATATTCTTTATTGTAAACCAAATAAACAGGTACATCAGTATTAGGTAAAATTGTTTCATAAATTATTACTTGGTATTCTTTATCTCCGTATGGGGAATTAAACCGTAATACTTCATCGGTCTTTATATTCGGATCATCGTGTATTTTATCAAGTAAAGGTTTGTAATAGGGAATTACAATTCTAACATCTATTCCAAGCTTTTTTAACGCTATTGGCAAACTACCGATAACATCGGCTATTCCACCAACTTTTACTAATGGAGAACATTCTGAGGCAGCGATTAAAACTTTCATATATGAATATTATTCAGTAGCACTATTTTCACTTTCCGCCGGATTTACTTTTGTTGGTTGTTTTGTTTTGTAAGTCCTTTGTGCATCTTGTTTAGTTTCATCGTTTACAGTTTTTACTGAATCTGCTTTTATCCAGCCACTGGTTCCGTCTGGTAATAAAATTCCGTACCAGCCATCTTGTTCATCGAAAACATCTAGTTCTTCACCATCTTTAGCTTCATATACAACTTTTGCGTTTTCATTTGGTTCATTATAAACATAATAAACCCCTTTATATTCAGGACCTGCAACCGTCAATGTGCTTGTGGGTTGTGTTCTATCGATTTCAGTTTCGGCACCCTTAACATTTTCTTCTGGATTTACAGGTTTTGTAACTGTTTCTTCAGTTGTTTGCACCACTGGTGTCAAAGAAGTTGTTGTGGTCTTAAATATAACATCTTTTGCCGTGTACATTATTACTATCGCATACACCAAATAGAGGAGTATGAATATAAAGATTATATATGGAATATGTTTTGCTGCACTGGCGTGCTTTTCTGGTTTCTTTTTAATCAATACAATTATTATTATTAGTATTATTAGTAGTAACAAAGCACCGACACCTAATAATATATACATGTTATTTTGGACGAATTGTATATATTCTGGTATATCTATTTCTGTTGTTGTTACAACCTGAGGTTGTTGATTTTCAGAAATTTGTGGTTTTTCATCAATCTTAAAATACATTTTCGCTTCTCTAATCATATTGTCGCCCAGATAAACTTTTGCTACACCGAAATATTCACCAGGATCTACTTCTGGGTAAAATTCTGCTGTTACTTCATTTGTTTTTCCGGGTTCTATTTTTTCAATTTGAGTTGCTGTTGCTGTAGTAATTTCATTATCAGCTAAATCGTAAACGACTAGTTCAACTTTTGATGGTGCGGATTCTTTATTACCTACATTTTCAATATTCATTACTAATGTAACTGGTTCGCCAGATACAACGGGTTGTTTTATCTTTAACGATCTAACTAATAAATCAACAACATCTAGTTCTGTTGTTGCCAATGCAACTTGAACTTTAGCACCTTTTACAATAGATACTCCAGATTGTTGTTCTTCAGGAGACATTGCTCTAATTCTTATCGCGCCAGTATATTTTTGAAATGGCGCATCTTCAGGTACATCTATTACAATTTTTAAGGGGAATCTTTTTTCTCCCTTTGGTAATGTGAATTCCTGGCCAGGATCGAAGGTAAACCAGTCTTCTATACCTTCAAAATCCACATCTACCGTAGCAACCAAATCTTCTGTTGGATCAGATCTTGAGATAATTACTGTTTTTTCGTAATGGTCGCCTGGTTTTAAATGTCCATTTACAATGTCAGAAGGGCTAATTCCGAATCCGGCAAATGATTTTGTGGGAAAAACCATTAATGCGAATACAAATACTGATAGGGTAGTGATTATTAATTTGAATTTATTCGTTAATTTTGTCATATTTTTATTAACTTAATTTTAATACTTTTAATTTCCCCTTAATTAATTTACCAATCGGCATATTCACCTTTAACTGCGGTTACAGTGTTTTGACCAGTGTAAGATCCGGATACCGTACCCGTTGGAATTTCTATACCCCACCATGTATCACCAGTTTCAGGATTTGTTGTTGTTCCGGTTGATTTTGTTTTCGCGACATTTAACTCAACTTCTGTGTCTGTTGTAGTTAATGGTGTTGCTGATGAATATGCTACTTGCGATAAATCGTAATGTTGTTGTGTTACAACTATAGTATGTCCACTACCATCTGTCATATCGGTACCTGATAATTGTTCATCAAGACCTACATTACCTGTTGCTGTTACAACTGTGGTTTGGTCTAAATTACCAGTATTTGTTCCTACAGTCTGTAAACCGTAATCTATTGCTGAAGTTACATCCATAGCTGTTAAACTATTTACTTCAACACCTGAAGCCGATTCTGTTGACCCTTGTGCTGAATCGTCATCTGTTGCTAGAACTGTAGATAACCAGTTTTCTGCTGTGTATGGTGTATCTGTATCGGTTGGATCTGCATGATATTGCATATCTACGGTACAAGTATATGTTGCACCGGCACCTGTACAACTATTTTGTGTACAAGATTTCACTGGGTAACAACTGTCGTAATCTTCTTCTCCTGCAGAATCACAGTTTGCTGAGCCAACAGCTGATCTGTAAAGACTTGTTACTACTGTTGGTATTTCTGTTGTACTACAGCCATTGTTATCAGTTACATCGGCTGTAATTGTAACTGAATATGTTGAGCTTTCATTTAAGTTAATATCATTACCATTATCTATAACTACATTCGATACTACCGGGTTCACATTATTAACATCGTATGAACTGTTAGTTCCCTGCGTTGTACTTGTTGAAGCTAGATAGTGTTGGTCAACTAAATATACATAGGCGTCATATGTATCATCCGCAGTTGGAATTGGTGGTGTATATGAACAACTTGGTGAATCAGCTACAAATCCACTGACACACCATCTGTCAGTTGCACCACCGTCACAATCGTCTGCTGTTATCCCAGGTGTTTTACAAACAATTAGTTTAACTGTATCTGCTGTTCCTGCAGTATCCGGATCTGTTGTAGATGAGTTTGTCGACCAAGTTACTGCTTCACCTGGGTTTTTTGGCCCATCATTTGAAATTGTATTAAAAACAGGTGGATGGTTTACACTAAATGGTGAACCACTATTTCCAGAACCTTGATTTGCTGATGAACATTGTGCTGATGATGAGTTACTATCACAAACAAATGCATACCAGTCATAACTTTCGTTGGTATCTGTTGCTTGAACTGTGTAACTACAGCTTGCTTGACTTCCACTTGATGTTGCAGAACTTATACACCATTGACCGCCATCACAAGTCGGAGCGCCACCATTTGTTGGTGTAACTGCGTTAGTTTTACAAATTATTAAATAGTAATCTTCTAAATTAGGATCGTTTGCAGTTGCTTCAAAAGTAACATCTGCACCTACATCTGTTGGCGTTGTATCATCACTGGCTGGATTTTCAGCTGCATCTCCTGAAAAGGAAGGTGGTGTATTTCCAACGGTTACAGATGTTGAAACAGTATCTGCATTTGATTTGCTTGTAAAGTGTAGGGCAAGAACCCCGATAACAAATAACGAAGTCACTAATAAGAGAGTTTTTGTATAATTTAATCTGTGCTTAGTCATATTAGAATTGTTTCAAAACAACTTTATAATAATTAGATTACAGAATCTTTCAATATATTTCCACAATGAAAAATTACTATAACATATTTATGTGGAATTTATGACAGAAACTTGACTGACTATGTATTTGTTTTATATTACAAACCAAGGGATTTTGTGTTTCAATCTCTTATATAAGTGATATGTAAACGAAATAAAAAAAGCCCTCACATTGAGGGCTTTCGGTTTTAAAGCATAACTTTTCTGTTCTTACTTAAGTTCAACAGTTGCACCAGCTTCTTCTAGTTTCTTCTTTGCTTCTTCAGCTTCTTCCTTTTTAGCACCTTCTAATATAACTGCATCTGCAGTTTCAGCTAAGTTCTTTGCGTCAACTAAACCTAAACTTTGGTCGAGTTCTCTAATTACTTTAATTACTGCTATCTTTTGATCTCCTGCGCTTTTAAGTACGACATCATAAGCTGATTTTTCTTCTGTTGCTTCTTCTCCACCACCAGTTGCTCCACCTGCAACTGCGCCGGCAACCATCATTGGTGCTGCTGCTGATACGCCAAATTTATCTTCTAATGCTTTAACTAAATCTGATAACTCTAAGACGGTCATATTTTCTACGAGTTCCATAACTTTTTTAGCATTATCTGATAAATTTACTTCTTCTTTTTGTGCTTCTGTTTCAGTGTTTGTATCTTCTACTTTTGCATCTTCTGGCTTTTTTTGTTCTGCTTCTACTTTTTTATCTTCTGCCATACTTTATTCACCTCCTAAGTGACTATATAAATGTTAATTGACTCTATTCAATCAACAATTATTTATTTTTATGATATCTTTAATGTATTTAAACTAATTGATACTTAATTAATACTCAAATTAACAAAATTACAGTACAATTTTTACACATAAACTACTCTTTTTGATTTTTTATTTCGCCTAATACTCTAACAAATTTAGATTGAACACCGTTTAATGCATACGCAAATCCTCGTATTGGTGATGCCAATCCGCCGACCACTTGTGCTAGTAATTCATCTCTTGATGGTAATTTAGACAATTCTTCTACCTTTTCTTTAGTAATTATTTGACTATTTAATACACCTAGTGTAATTTCACCTTTTTCATTCTTTTTAATAAATTCATATAAAGTTTTAATAGGGGAAATCACATCTTTATTGTTAGGTATAAGAATTGCGTTTTGACCCTCTAAATCTTTTTCTAAATTTACACCGGTATTTTCTAGCACTCTTTTTATTAAAGTATTTTTAGTAATCTTTAATTTTGCATCGTGTTCAAAAAGTGCTGATCTTAATTCATTTATCTCATTAGCGGTGATTGAAGTGTAATTAAAAACTACTGTTGTAGCTTGCCCTTCGACATCGCCAGTTTGTTTTAATTGGTCAGTAAGATCATTAACGATCTGTTTTTTTCTTTCTAGGTTTTTTGACATTTTATCTGTAAATACGAAACTTCGCATAAATTTGTGAAATTTCGTTTAAGTTCTATACGGGGTGTGCATTTAACTTAGGGCCCCGTAGTCTTCGAACAAAGTTAATAATAACACTTTAAACTGTTATTGCAATAGATAATTCTAAATTCAAATCAAATTATATACCATATCTACTATTTATTTATACAGGTTCTATCAATGCACCACTCAACCTGCTGAAATCTACTAAATTTCTCATTATTACAGCGATTTAATATTTAATCTTTACGCTAGGACTCATTGTGCTAGATAAATAAACCTTTTGAATAAATTTCTTTTTAGTCTTTACAGGTTTATTTTTTTCAATCTCTGAAAGCAAAAATTCTACATTTTCTACCAGTTTGTCAGTTCCGAAATCTATTTTACCAACTATTTGATGTAATATTGCGTGTCCTGATTGATTTTTAACTTCTATTTGCCCTTTAGAAAACTGATCAATTGCTTTGTCTATATCATTTGTAACTGTGCCGTTTTTAGGTGATGGCATCATGCCTTTTGGACCAAGTATTCTTGCAGCTTTTGCGATATCTTTCATAAATTCTGGTTTTGTAATTACAACATCAAAGTCTTTTGAAGGTACTAATTTTCCTTTAATAATTTCGTCAATAGCAGTTTTGTCTCTGTAAATTACTGCCCCATCTTTACCCTTATCATCATCAGAAATAACTAAAACAGTTACAGATTTGCCCGTTCCATGAGGTAGGGTAGTGGTAAATCTAATTCTTTGGTCGTTATTCTTTGGGTCAATTCCCAAATTAACATGAAGCTCTACACTTTCATTAAAGTTTGAATACTTTATGCTCTTTAACAATTTAACTGCTTCGTCTATATTGTATTCTTTATTTTTGTCAACTTTCTTAACAGCGTCTCTATATTTTTTACCTCGTTTCTTTTTTTGTGTAGAAGCGGTTTTTTTGCTTGGCTTATCTTTTTCTACTTCTTCTACCTGTTCCTTTTTATTGTTTGGATTATCTTTTATTTGCTCTTTCACTTTTTCAGCGATTTTCTTTGTTTTTTCAGCATCTAATTTTGCACCTTCTGCAATATCTCCTAATGTTACTGAGTGATCTACTATTCTTTTGGCCATAATTGTTTTTGTTGTATTCTAACCAATTCTCGGTTAGACATACTAATAATTAATTACTTTTGATTATGGGAATTTAAAGCAATACGAGAACAAAAAGGTTTGTATAAACACAACCTTTATAGCAGTATAAACTATTAAATTTTATCTGCTTATTTTTATTCCTCGACTTCAACTCCCATATTGCGCGCTGTTCCAGCTACGATTTTCATCGCTTGCTCTATGGTATTAGCGTTTAGGTCTGGCATTTTAATTTCTGCTATTTCCTTTAATTGTTCTTTTGTTAATTTTCCTACCTTTTCTTTGTTAGGTTCACCTGAACCTTTTTCTTTTCCAATAGCTTTTAATATCAAACTTGATGCAGGTGGTGTTTTTAATATAAATGAAAATGATCCATCTTCGTAAACAGTAATTTCTGCTGGAATAATACCTTCTTTATCTTTGGTTCTATCGTTAAATTCATTGCAAAATTGCATTATTTGAATACCGTGTTGACCAAGTGCAGGGCCAACAGGTGGTGCTGGATTTGCTTTTCCTGCTTCTATATTTAATTTAAATTTTGTTTTAACTTTTGCCATAATAATTTCAACTTAACTTACTTTATAAGGTTAAATTCCCCTTAATAAAACTACTGACATATAATAATGTAAAAAAGCAGAATTGTCTAGTAAGATTATTCAGGAACTACTTGTGTAAAATCAACCTCAACTGGTGTTTCTCTATCAAAAACAGAAACTAAAACTTCTAAACGACCTTGATCTTCCATAATTTTGCTTACTTTACCAACAAAATCTTTAAATGCACCTTCGGTAATTTTAACTGTATCATCGACTCTAAATTTAGTTTCGAATTTAGGTGTATCAATTTTCATGAATTTAATTATTGAATCAACTTCTTTTTTCGATAATGGAGTAGGGCGATTTCCAACACCTACAAAACCTGTAACGCCGGGTGTTCTTCTAATTGCATGCCAAACATTATCGTTAATAACAGCGTGAACTAAAATATATCCCGGAAACATTCTTTCATCAACTTCTCTTTTTTTACCAGATGAAATTACGATTTTCTTTTGTGTAGGAATTAAAACTTCATCTATATAATCTTGTAAATTCATTACTGCAACTCTTTCTCTTAAAGTTAAAGCAACCTTTCTTTCATGACCTGAATATGTGTGAACAACAAACCATTGAGCATCTGGATTTACATGATCACTTAATTTAACGCTTGTTGGTGCGCTTTTTCTTTTCACAACTGAATCGTCTTTGGTTTGTTTTGTGTCTTTTTGATTTTCTTTTGTATCTGCCATAATTTTTATAATTTTATGTGGAATTCGACTGTGAATTCCTCATAATAAATTTGCAATAACATTTTATATGGTTAGCTTGTTAATTCAACTACATATTTAAGAATTTGGTTAAATATGTAATCTAATGAACCAAGATACAAGCTGACCACAAGACTAACAAGAATAACTACAATAGTCAATCTAATCGTTTGATCTTTTGTTGGCCAAGTTACCTTTTTAAGTTCGGCCTTGGTTTGTTTTAAAAAGTTTGATATTTTGCCTATCATATTGTTTTTAACAATTTAATTGTATCTAAAATTTAACATTATATATTAGTGTATTCAATACAATTTTTTGATTTAATGAGAATACTAATGCTATACCTGAATTAGATACACTGTGAGTATACCATAATAACTATAATTTGATACAATATAAATATGCCCAAATATAAACCAATTACTGCAAGAAAATATGACCACCGAAAACACATAATTTCATTTAAAAACGCCTTAAATGGGATAAGATTAGCTGTAGATACACAACCTAACTTGCGAATACATTTCGGTGTTTTGTTTATCGTTTTATTAATGGCAATCTTTTTTAGAATCTCTGCTGTTGAATATTTAATTATTATACTTGTTAGTGGAATGGTTATCGCATTAGAACTTGCAAATACCGCAGTTGAAGCAATAGGTGATGAATTAGCTGGTACTAAATACAATAAACTAGTAGGAGTTGCAAAAGATGTCGCTGCTGGTGCGGTTTTGGTTATGGCTATAACTGCGGTTATTATTGGCATTGTTATATTTTTACCGAGAATAATGTTAATGCTTGGGTTAATTTAAGCAAAATTGATAACTTTTATTATTAACAGAAATTGTGAATTCTACCTATGAATTCCACATAATAAAAACTTTATTTAGTATATATTTCAAAAATTCTTGTGTTACAATAATCTCTGAAATTAGTTAAGAATTAATTATGTTTGGTTTTTTAACTTTAATACAAGAAAATCCATTAGTTGCGTTGCTATACGGGATATCCGTTATATTGGCAATTGCATTACACGAAGCGGCGCATGCTTATACTGCTAACTATTTAGGTGATGATACACCTAGATTACAAGGGCGATTAACACTTAACCCCATGGCGCATTTAGATTTAATTGGTACACTTTTAATTTTTGTAATCGGTTTTGGATGGGGAAAGCCAGTTCAGTTTAATCCGTATAACTTGAAAAATCCAAAACGAGATACAGCGTTAATAGCAGTGGCGGGCCCTACTACTAACATAATTTTAGCTGTGATTTCCTCATTATTATTAAGATTATTTGGAATTCAACTGCCTATGTTAAGTTTATTTTTAACTTCATTTATAAGTCTAAATGTTGTGTTAGCGGTGTTTAATATGGTTCCCTTAGATCCGTTAGATGGGTTTAAGGTTGTAAGAGGTTTATTACCGGCAAAATATTTACCAGATTGGGATGCAACTGCGAGGTATGGAATGTTTGTATTGTTATTTCTTTTATTAACAGGTGTTTTATGGAAAATTATGAATCCGTTTATTAATATTTTATTGGGAATTTTAATGTAAGTAATAGGTAATATTGTATAAAATTTAGTTAAAATAAAAACTATACCTATAAATTTTGTAATTGCTTGTAATAATATTGATTGATACAATTTTGAAGTGCTTAAAAGATTTGAGCCTGGATAGCTCAGTTGGTTAGAGCGCATCCATGGTAAGGATGAGGTCCTGGGTTCGATTCCCAGTCCAGGCTCCAGGGTTGCACGAAGCAGTGTTTTATAAACGAATAAGCTGTTGTAAGGTTATTCAAAGTGTATTAAATATTATCTTTTTCTTGATAATACGCTTTATTTAGTTACTAACTATAAATGCCTAGAGAGATTGAAGCAAAATTCATAAATATAAATAAAGAACAAATCATTAAAGATTTAGAAAACTTAGGTGCAACCTTAATTTTTGCAGAACGATTTATGAAAAGGTGTACATATACTATTCCATCTGAAAACATTTCTAATGTTTGGGCAAGGGTTCGTGATGAAGGTAACGGAATAGTTACGATTACATACAAGAAAATTCACGCCGATTCTGTAGACGGAGTTGAAGAAGTTGAAATTAGAACAGACGATTTTGAAAAGGCTAGAAAATTACTAGAAAAATTTGGTTTAAAAGAAAAAAGTTATCAAGAAACTAAAAGAATTAGATATTTTATTGAAAAAGATAAAGTGGAATTTGATATAGATACTTGGCCCGCATTAAATCCATATCTAGAAATAGAAGCACCCACAAAAGATTTGGTAAAAAAATATGCTGAGCTTTTAAATTTAGATTGGGAAGATGCTTTATTTGGTAGTACTGATTTAGTATATTCGCGAGTATATAATATTAATCCTGAATTTATAAATTATCGTTGTTCCAAATTAACATTTGACAATATTCCCAAAGAATTAACCGAGAAAAACAAACGATAATTTTTAACATATAAGTGACAGGTTTATTGTTATAAATTAAAATGTATTTTGTAATCGCAAACTGTTGATTGAATTTATAAAGGTGTGATACGATATTGACTTAGGTTATATTAAACAATGCCTCGGTAGCTCAGTTGGTCAGAGCAACGGTTTTGTAAACCGTAGGTCGTGAGTTCGAATCTCACCCGAGGCTCCATCTTATAGCATATCTCACTTATTGATTCAGCTATTGTTGAAAGCAAATTTATTTCTAACACACAGTACACATGAGCAATCTCACAATTGTGTATTTAATTGATGAATGATAAAATTAGAGTGTGGAAAATGCTATACAATCTACCTCGAGTGAAGGTGACGCTTTATCGCAGAGTAATGTAGGTTCGTTTAATAATGAATCAAACTTAAAAAACGCATCTGATGATGTTACTCGAAAAAAAAGTTTTCCCTTTGGAAAGTTACTTTTAATTATTGCTTCATGCGGAGGCATGCTAGTAATTTTTATTATTTCTATATTGGGTATATTATACTATATTGGTTCGAGAGTTTCTGTTAATGAAAATCGCACCAACACGATACATACTCAAACATCTGTGCAACGGAATTTGCATGTAGATGAGAAAGATTTGGATAAGGATATTAATGATTGGCATATCTTTTCACAGGCTGATTATGATGATGCGGTATCAAATGCAGAAACAAAATGTACAACTTCATTTTATTCGAAACAGCATACGATGTTTAAATTCTGTTTGAGAATGCCAGAAAACTGGAAAAACTATGGTGAGGGTAGATACGAAAATCGTATAATATTTCGGTCTGATAAAAGTTTTGATTTAAATGGAGTTCCATACTACCCAAACATTTTGATTCTTCGAGATAAATTAGGTGCACTAACTTTTAAAGATTACGTAATGAGAGATATTAACGCTAATGTAAATGGAAACGAAAATATTACCAGTGAGAACATCGGTTTCTTTATGTCACCATTAGGAAAAGCATATTTTATAGATTCCACCATAGTCGCTGATCGAGGAATATTAAAAGGCATTACATTTTATGTACAACATGTATACTATGTGCATAAAGACACAAACACAGTATGGCTTCTTACGTTTACCGTGCCAAATAGTGAAAGAGATTACTATCGTTCACAAGGCATAGCGATGATGAAAAGCTTTATGTTTCAAAACGTGATAAATGATTACAGAGTAGACCAAATAGATTGGAAAAAAACAAATTAAAATATATTGATTGTCACCGTGATGTATGTTGGTAATATTTATGTGCATTAAATTACCATAATTAAGGGTAAACGCTATGCGATAATAATTTTTCTTAAAAATCCGACAAAAGTTGAACCTTTTAGTATAAATAAAAGTGGTTTTGGAGCAATGGCTTCTTGGATATGTGTTGATGATGTTGATAAGATTAAGATTTAATTATTCCCCAAACTCAACAGTTTCAAATGTTTCAATTCTAGTGTTAAGGTCTAAATAGCAAGTAGGTGAAAGTTGTGCTTTTTGACTGCATAATTCAGACATAAATTTATCTAATGTCCATCCAGTATCACGAGCAACTACTGGTAAGAATGTTCCTGAATTTGCGCCATTTGTTACTACAACACCGTCTTTTCCTAATTCTATTTCTTTGTAGGAATTTATAGTTTTTCTTGGTGTCATAATTGAAATTTCAATTTCCACATTATCAAATTCTTCTTTTGTTAACCGTAGGTCGTGAGTTCGAATCTCACCCGAGGCTCCATCTTATTTGTTACTCTTGTGATTTTGCTATGTTGATATAATAAACGGTTGAATTCCTCATAATTATTTTTATAATACTTTACATGAAACCTTTTTTAATAATACAATCAAGAGCAGAAGATGAAGCGGCAAATAGCGAATTTAACGCGATATTAAAAAGGGCTGATTTAAGAAAAAACGATGTTGAAAGAATAAGGGTAGAGCAGGGGCCTTTGCCGAAGATTAACTTAGATGATTATTCTGCAGTTATAGTAGGTGGAAGTCCATTTGATTTTACAACTCCAGAAGATGAAAAAAGTGATACGCAAAAAAGAGTGGAAAAAGAAATGTTAGAAATTGCAGATAAAATCGTAAAAAGAGATTTTCCCTATCTTGGAGTGTGTTCTGGAAATGGATTAATGGGAACTTATTTTGGTGTTCCTGTTACAAAAAAATATGCTGAACCTGTTTCGGCTGTTGATTTATATTTAACAGAAGAAGGTAAAAATGATCCTATATTAAAAGGTGTGCCAGATAAATTTAGAGCGTTAGTTGGGCACAAAGAAGCTTGTGAAATCGCACCAGCAGAAGCTGTATTGTTAGTATATTCTGACACTTGTCCGGTTGAAATGTTTAGGGTTAAAAATAATATTTATGCAACACAGTTTCACCCTGAAGCTGACCCCGATGAGTTTGAAGTTAGAATAAATATATATAAAGATTATGGTTATTTCCCCCCTGAAAGTGCAGAAGAGTTAATAGATGAAATAAAAAATGAGGTGATAACTGAACCTTTTAAGGTTTTAAGGAATTTTGCTGAAAAGTATGCGAGAGAGTAGGGGGTTATAAAATTACATGATTCTTGTGTTAGTATAATAATTAAATGTATATACTCACCACAGGTTGCAAATTTGCAGATATAGATGCGTTTGCATGTTTATATGCTTATAAAGAGTTACTTGATTTAGAAGCTAAACCTAATGAAGTCATAATAGAAGGCGAACTAAATTACAGTATTGTTTCAAAGTATAAAAAGTATAAATTTTATAAAACTCAATTTAATTATGAGGAATTCAACCGCAATTTTAGTGTGATAATAGTTGATGTTTCAAATCCTGAGATGTTTCCTAAATTTGTCAAAGAGGGTAAGGTTGCTGAAGTAATAGATCACCACAAAGGGTTTGAAGAATATTGGTATGAGCGAATAGGTGATAGAGCAATTATTGAATGGATTGGGGCGGCTGCCACTTTAGTTTGGAGAAGATATAAGAAAAGTGGTATGCATACCAAAATATCACCAATTTCTGCAGAATTATTGGCAGCCGCCATAATCTCAAACACTCTAAACTTTCAAGCTAAAATAACACAACAAGAAGACAAAGATTCATATGAGGAACTCAAAAGTTACTTTGAATTCCACAAAAATTTTGAAGAAAACTATTTTAAAGAAGTACAAAATGCAATAGAGGATGATTTGTTAAGTGCATTAAAAAATGATTCCAAAATAGAAAATAACTTAATGATTGGGCAACTTGAGATATGGAAGGCCGATAAATTATTTAAAGATAAACTTGATGTATTGCAACAATTTTTAAATTCCTCAAAAAAAGAATATTCATTTCTAAATTTGATAGAAATAGGAAAAAACAGAAATATAATTATGTGCAAAGATAAAAAAACATATAAGTTTATAATAAATTTAACCAGAAAGTTTAGTGATAACCTAAAGTTTGATGACAAAAAATTATTAATATATACACCAAATGTTATTTTGCGTAAGGAATTATTGAATCAGTTAATTAATTAGTGATTTCAGTGTGGGTTTTATGTATTATTATATTAACTCTTGAAAATGAAAATAAACAAAAAATACATTATTTTGACACCAATAGTTTTAATCATTATTTTGCTGAGTGTTTCTTTTTGTCTATCTTATTCATATCATGTTAAAGAAATAGAACGGATAAAGTGTAGTAATATTACAAAATCTATTAAAGATAAAAGTATTGATACTTCCACCAATAATGAAGAAATAAATGTACAAGAAAATAATCCGCAAGATTCTGCGAAAGAAACAACTTGGTGTGATTCATCAGATAACAATGAAGAAGGTTACGATTTTACTTTAGATTATTATGATTCTGATAAATTCACTAATCAAACTTTGTATCCTAAATACTCCATAAAAGACGATTTTTATATTTCTGAGATTCAATATGAACGTGAATATAATTCCCCACAAAATTACTTGTTTATTCCCAAATATGAAAAAAACATTATGGTTCCGGCATTTATAAGTGATTATGATTTTATATTGATGGCTAATACAACAGGAACGGATTATCAATATTTTCTATTAGAAGATGGGACATTAAGTGACGCATTTTTTAAAAAAATGAAAAAGTATTCTACGAACAATTTACAAGGGTACATATATGAAGGACAGAATGGCTATTGGTTTAAATCTGATACATTGCAATCAAAACATAACAAAAGAGAAGTGGCAACGATTTATGTACACTCTAAAAATGAAAAGCAGTTATCTAAACTAATAAAGATTGCATCCAATTATAAGGAAGTAAAAAACGGTTATTATTATAGTGCGGGTTATAGTGAACTGTTTAATTATGTGAATCGTAGAAAGCGTGAACCAAATGAAACAGATCCTTATAATGATTATGAATATTATTTACCTGAAGGTTATAACTATGTGTTAAATGATTATGAATTTGTGTACGAAAATGATGATATAAACGCTAAATTTTGCATGGAATTAAGGAGAAAAGAATATCTTGATATTAGTTGTGATTTTTTGTCTACTTCTGGATGTACCTGTTGCAATTCGGGCTGTGGTTTAGTAGATATAGTTTTGCTAAGTTCTAGGAGTGGTAAATTATATCTAGAACCCGTATTACAAAAAGGAAATTCGGAAAACCTAAGTGTATCAAGTATTGCGTTTACTTATGATTCATCAATATATGATAATCCGTGGTTATTATATTCTCAACACATTATTATAGAATCACCTAAAAAACTTGATGAATACAAAAATGTTTTAGATTTTGTATATATGATAGATAGCTTAGATAGGCTTTATTGATAGTTCGTCTCAACAGATATGCAACACATAGCAATTATGAAAAAAAGTTGGGGACTAACCAACAAAATACTAGCAGGCGAAAAAACAATAGAAACAAGATGGTATAAAAATAGGTATAAACCATGGAGCTGTATTAAAAAAGGAGATACTATTTATTTCAAAGATTCTGGCGAACCTGTAACTGTTAAAGCTATTGTTGATAAGGTTGAACAATATGAAAATTTAACAAAAGATAAGATAAATAAATTATTAGAAAAATATAGTTCAAAAGATTTAGGTACTGATGATATAACAAAAGAGATAAAAGATTATGTTAAGGGTAAACGCTATACGATAATAATTTTTCTTAAAAAGCCAACAAAAATCGAACCTTTTAGTATAAATAAAAGTGGCTTTGGCGCAATGGCTTCTTGGATATGCGTTGAAGATGTTAATAAGATTAAGATTTAATTATTCCCCAAACTCAACAGTTTCAAATGTTTCAATTTTAGTATTAGGGTCTAAATAGCAAGTAGGTGAAAGTTGTGCTTTTTGGCTGCATAATTCAGACATAAATTTATCTAATGTCCATCCAGTATCACGAGCAACTACTGGTAAGAATGTTCCTGAATTTGCACCATTTGTTACTACAACACCGTCTTTTCCTAATTCTATTTCTTTGTAGGAATTTATAGTTTTTCTTGGTGTCATAATTGAAATTTCAATTTCCACCTCATTAAATTCTTCTTTTGTTAAATCACTAAATCTTGGATCATTAAACGCTGCGTCAATAGCTGCATCGTGAATCACCTTGTATAAAGGGCGTTTTAATTCATCAGTTTCAAAATGCCCAATACATCCTCGTAAATTTTCATTCTTTTTTAGTGTTACAAACGCACCAGCAGGGTAGTAAAGTTCTATGTTTTTAGGTAAATTTACAACTTCTAATTTTGTATCACTAGGATTTTTTTGATTTAATCCTGCCCAAATAGCATTTCGTGCAATTTCTAACGCTTCGGTTTTGGCACTTTCTGATAAGTTATTTAAAGATTCTGAAATATATTTATCACCTGTTCCTATAATAGCGGAATATCCCACAATCCTAGAATGATCACCCGTAATATCGCCAGAATTTGCATAAAAAAGTTTTGTAAAATCCAAATTGTTCAACTTTTGTGATACATTTAGGGCGAGTGCGATTGATTCGTATCCACAGGCATAAGTGCTCAAATTGTCTATGTTTTTGTGTTCATATTCTTTGATGTTTGATCTAAATGTGTTTTCGTTTCCTGTTAGTATAGAATCTATGGTTTTAGAATCTACATTTACTGCGTCATCATACTTAGGATAATGTGATAAATCAGAGCTAACTATTAAAAGTGTGTCTTTATTTAAGATGTTGGCAAGTTTTGATGCTAACATTTCTTCTTGTTGGGGTGTTGGTTTTGTAATTAATATCGGAATAATTTCAAAATCGTTATTCTTAAATAAATGCTGTAGCATCAAAACTTGCATCTCAATAGTGTGGTCCTTAAATGCGTCTAAATCGCTTTTAATTCCAACATTTTCATCAATCAAATAATTAGCATATGGCTCATCTATACTTACAGTTCCTAAAGGTGTTTGCCATGCACCTTTGTTATAAATTGCAATGTGATCTAAATAATCCGAATGACTATTAGCAATAATAATAAATCTCTTTTTATTATGTGGAATTCTACTATATGCTTTAGCACCAACACTTCCTGAATATTGCAACCCCGCATGTGGAACTATCATAACTCTTAAATTTTCAACAGGGTTATACTCTGCACCAGAAAATGCTGTTTCTAACTGCTTTTCTAACTCTTGTTTATCCGCTGGATAAAACTGCCCAGCTACAGATGGTTTTCTAATAAATTGGTTATCAGTTATATTCTTTGTATCTGCCATTTTTGTTGTTTTAGAATTAATAACTTCGTCTAATGATTTTATGCTAGATTTTTCTGTGTTTATATTTTTTTCTGGTTCTTTATTTTGGTTATCAGTTTTTTTAGTATCAAAATCATTAAAATACACTACTGATGTAACAAGTACAACCAATAGAACTACAATAATTGTTGTTCCTGCTATAAAACCCATTCCAAGTTTCATAGAATTAGTATAGCATTGTTTTTATTTGTAGTATTACATTTGTATAGATAAACGCTTAATATCCTTACGCTGTTAGTTTACTTTTCTTATTATTTCTTGAAATATTTTTTCTGTTTTGTAAATACTATCAATATCAACACATTCGTTTTCGATGTGTCCTTTACCTGTTGGGCCAAAACTAATTGCAGGTATTTTTAGTGAATTGCTAATAATAGATGCTTCATAAAAACCAAATGTATCTAAGTCTTTTGCAAATAGTACATTTTTTGGTAAATATTGCTCTATTAGTTTTCTTTTTGCCAAATAGCCCTGCAAATTTAGGTTTGTTTTGTAGGAAATCAAAGTTCCATTAAGGTTAGTTATAATTTTTTTTGTTAATTTAGAAACTGCTTTTGTGTTACTAAATGCGGGCCTTATATCTATAATCAACCTTGCATAATCTGGTATAGCGTTAGCTTGTATTTTATACTTTTGCTTGACATTTTCTGTATAAATTCCACCTTCTAAAAATGCGAGGTTTATTGTGGATTTGCCAATTTCTTTATTGTCTAGTTGTTGTAATTTAACCGAAAGTTGTTTAACTAAATCAACTGCAAGTTCAATTGCGTTTGTACCATCATTAGGTCTTGAAGCGTGTCCACTTTTTCCTCTGATCTCTAATTCTATTTCTAAAATTCCCCTGCAACCGTTGATTACTCTTAGATTAGTTGGTTCTGGGCAAATTATAAGTTTTGGTGAAATGTAAATATCTTTGATGAGTTTAGTTACACCTTTAAAATAATATTCTTCATCTATATCAAAGATAAGCCCTGTCTTACTATTTTCACCAATAGATTCTACTACCTTTATGGCCGTTGCCATGCCACTTTTCATATCAGCACTGCCAAGACCATAAAGTTTGTTATTTTTAACAATTGGTGTTAATTGCTTTTTAATGTTTCCTATTGGGTTAACTGTATCCATATGTGATAGAAACACCATGTTTACCTTACCTTTAGGTAATGCGATAATATTAAATCTGTTATTTTCTACTATTTGTTTTTCAACATTTAACCAAGGTAAATTTTGTTTTAAGTATTGGTATATAAAATTGCCAAGATTTGTTTCGTTGTTTTTATTGTCAACATAGCTTGGAATTTCTATTAATTTTTTAGTTAAGTTTAATAATGTCATGTTTTTATATTGTGATAACTATGGTTTGGCATTTTTATTTATATTTAGTACCAAACCATAGTTGCCGAAATAAATAATTAAAAAAATCGCCAGGGTTTATCAAACAGACTTTTCGATACATCTTCTATGCTCGCAACACACAGAACTTCATTAGGATTATCTATGTACCGTGCAACGGGTTCTAGCCTACGAGCTTTGTAATTTCCTTCAAATTGTGCTTTTTGTGTTTCTAATGTGCGCCCAACTATTATTAAATTACCTTTTTCATCTAATGATTTTGATAATGCCAATATCCTTTCTAATCGTTTATCAAAAATATAACCCCCAATACCAATGCCTTGATATTCTGGCGCTACTGCAAGATCTAGAAAGAGGCCAACTT
>CAZDNW010000015.1:0-7507 GCA_964506905.1 uncultured Candidatus Saccharibacteria bacterium | reverse complement strand
AGGTTCTCTACCTGTCTTTTTCATAAAAAACTTGCTTAATGTTCGTTCTATCTTTTGTTCTATAACTGAGTTATCAATCTTGTTCTTACTTTTCTTATCTTTCTTTTGATTCATGGCTTCTTTTCTAAGTTCTTTTAGCCTTATTTTTACCACACTTTCAGCATCACTTAATAATTCTTTTGACATTTTTTCAAAAACAAATCCTTTTGTGATTATGTGAATCTTTTCACCGACAATAGGTACTACTACAATTCCGCCCGTACCCATTTGCATTCTTTCATTTAATATATTTGCACCTACATCGCCGATTAAACTTCCATCAACATAAACATCTCTCAATTTAATTTGTTCGCCAACTCTTGCTGTACCATTTTCGAATATAACAGGCTCTCCGTCTAATAATTGAAATACAGATTTTTTGTCAAAGCCTTGTTCTGCCATTAATTCTGCATATGCCCTCATATGTTTTATGTTTCCTCCAATAGGGACAAAGTATTTAGGTTGTACGATTTGTGCCAATAAAGTTAAGTCGCCTCTAATTCCGTGACCAGATACATGTAAATTATCTTGAATTTCCGAATAATATACTGTTGCACCCTTTGAATATAATTGATCTACTAATGCATTTACCAACATTACTGATGTTGGTATTGGGTCAGCTGAAAAGATTACCACTGCTTCATCTTCTAGTGAGATATATTTGTGATCATCATATGCAACGCGAGCTAAACCAGCATTTCTTTGCCCGTAACTTCCTGTAATTATATATGTTAAGTCACCTTGGTTATATTTATATGCTTTTACTTCATCAACAAAAACTTCCTCAGGAAAATCAATATAACCTACTGATTTAGCAACTTCAATTGTATTTCTTAACGATCGACCACTTATTACAATCTTTCTTCCGTATTTTAGCGAGGCTTCAATTGCTTGATATATACGGGAAATATTAGATGATACCGTTGTAATAAAAACTTGTTTACCTTTTTCCTTTTCTAAAACTTCCTCAAATGCTTTTTGAATATATTTTTCAGAAGTTGCATATCCATCTGAAGTAGAACCCAAACAATCTGATAAAAGTGCAAGCACGCCCCCTTTGGGTTCACTTGCAAGCTGCGCCGCTTTCTGAACCTCAAACGGCTTATCCATTACAGGTGTCCAGTCAAATTTAAAATCAGTATTATGAAAAACTCTACCTTGAGGTGTGTCAATTGCAAATCCGAGTGTATCGGGAATTGAGTGATTAACTCTAAACGGATGTAAGACAAATTTACCTAACCTAAACGATTTGTTTGGGTCAATTTCTACAATATTTACATTATCAATATCAGAGTATTCTTCCAATGCTTTTTCAATAAGTTTTTTAACAAATGGCATTGCATAAACATCAAATTTATGTTCACGAAGTAAATAAGGTAAAGAACTGCGATGGTCTTCGTGGCCGTGCGTAATTACTATACCTCTAACTTTATCTCGATTATCAAGCAAATAGCTAAAATCGGGAATAATTATATCTACTCCAGGCGTTTCTAAATCAGGAAACCCAATTCCACAGTCCATAACGATGATATCGTTACCGCTTTCATATATATACATGTTTTTTTGAACCGTGGTGGTTCCACCAATTGGTATAATTTTTAATGCGTTTTCGCTTAAAACTTCTTTATTTTTCTTTTTACTCATAAAGGTATTATAGCACAGGAAACTAGTAAATACTTGACACGCGGCACTATTTGTATAGTATATACTATATGAAAGGTGACGAAAGGTTTGCTGAAAGCGGCCCAACGATAGATAATACATTATTACACCCTGGTGTTTCTGATATTATTAGGAATAGTGTTTATGAAATTGCGTACCCTATTACTGATAGTAATATCGATTCAATATATGGTATGGTTTCAGAGTATGTTGCTTTTGTAGTCGAAAATGAAGATGCACAAGGAGGTGGTGAGTGGACTCTTCATATTGTTGTAGGTAACTATCCTAATGTAGCACATGATAAATTTTTGAAAGATTATTTTAAAAGACACGAAGAAGAAATAAGTGCATCTTATAGCAGATGCGACGGTTCGTCTGCATCTCCAACAGGAAAACTATGCAAAATAATATCAGCCGGCAAAGTCTTTACAAGGAACAGACGCATAATAATGTTTGATGAGTCTTCTCAATTTGGTATATCTGCTAAAGATTCTGATTTGCCTACTGATGTTTTGCAATTGCTTGAAGAAATTGACGGTATTCAGGAAGTTGTTGTTGTAAACGACATTAAAGAAATAAAAGATAAATTAAATTAGCTTAATTTGTTTTGGTTTATCTTTTTCTTGTGAATTATTATCTTTTAATATAGGTTGTGACCCATTATCACCACTTTCTTTATTCAAGTTCTCAAATTCACCTTTTTTTACCTTCTCAACAATTTCAGGCAATCTTAAAAAATCTAGTATCAAATCTTTTTTTACTGCTCCATTTCGCAGTGCTGCTGCAGGGTGATACAAAGGATACAAAACATAATTTGGCATAACTACTTCAACCCCATGCGAAGTAGAGATTTTTGCATTTGGCAAAAAATAATTCATTGCATATCGCCCTAATGTTGCAATAACTTTTGGTTCAATAATTTCAACCTGCTTTTTTAAAAATGGTTGGCATGCTAATATTTCTTCTTCGGTTGGGTCTCGGTTTTCAGGAGGTCTGTGTTTAACAATGTTTGTAATATAAATGTTTTCTCGTTTTAAATTTATTTGATGAAGTAAAAAATCTAATAATTTACCTGCCCGCCCCACAAATGGCAATCCATCTCTATCTTCGTAAAATCCAGGGGCTTCACCTATAAACATTATATCTGCATCATAATATCCTGCTCCGGGTACTGCTTGTGTTGCTGTTTTACATAGTCCGCATTTTTCACAAGCCTTTATTTGCAAATCTAATTTTTTAATAAGTTCTTTTTTTTGTTCTTTTGTGTATTTATCAGCCATTTGTTTAATTGTAGCACTTTGATAATATAAAAGTTAGTAGGGGGAATTAAACCGTGCATAATAATTAAAAATTTTTTGATAATATATCAACCTAAATTTATTGCACAACTTAAAATTCCTCATAATCAAAATGTATATAAGAGCATTAAAACTAAAACAATTTAGAAATTACATAAAAAAAGAGATAGAATTTTCAAAAGACCTTAATTTAATAATTGGGCCAAACGGAAGTGGTAAAACTAATATTTTAGAGGCAATTACAACTTTAAGTTTAGGTAAATCTAACAAAGCAGTAAAAACTGCGGATATGATTAATGTGTCTTATGATTTTGCTAGCATTACAACGATTTTAGATAACAACGACAAATTAGAAGTTATAATTCAATCTATAGAGAATTCGTCACGGGCATCTAAGACATATAAAATTAATGGTGCAATTAAATCTCAAACAAAATTTGCAGGACACTTAAAATCTGTCTACTTTGGGCCAGAACATATACGACTTATTGCGGGTTCGCCATCAAGAAGACGAGATTATTTAAATCAAATGTTATCCCAGATTCATTATGATTACAGAAAAGCGTTATCACTTTATAACAGAGTTTTAAAACAAAGAAATAAGCTATTAGAATCGGTAAAAGGACAAGTGCTGTTAAACATACATGAAACTCAACTAGATTTTTGGAATTCTCAATTACTATCTTCTGGAATGACACTACAAAAATTTAGACATGATTTTTTCAGATTTGCAAACGAAAATTTACCTAAAATTAGTAAAAGTTTGTACGATGAAAAATTTACATTAAAGTTAAATTATTTACCACGCACACTATCAGAAGAAGCTTTTAAAAAAGTGAAAAAGAGAGAAATCTTATATGGTACTACAAAGATAGGTCCGCATTTAGATGATTTTGAATTTGTGTTAGTCTCATCTGACGGTGAATTCCCCTTAAAAAATTTTGGATCAAGAGGACAACAAAGAACAGGTGTTTTATGTGTAAAAGTTTTAGAGTTAGACTATATAAAAAAAGATGAAGCAAACGAAATTCCAGTATTGCTACTAGACGATATCTTCAGCGAGTTAGATAAAGATTACAGAGATGCGTTAAAAGATATTATAAAAAAACAACAAACAATAATAACAACAGCAGATAAAAACATGGTGCCTAAAGATATATTAAAAACAGCAAAAGTTTTGAATTTATCAGTAAATAATGATTGAGTTGAATTGGGCAGTTAACTATATAGAAAACACTGCCAATTACAATAAATTAATGTATAATAACAATCGTTATGGATTCTAACGAAATTAGAAAAAGATTTATTGATTACTTTACAAAAGTATTAAAAGAAAAAGACTTACAGCATGTAGAAGTGCAATCAAGTTCGTTAGTGCCTGAAAATCACCCGACATTACTTTTTACAAATTCTGGAATGGTGCAATTTACGCCATATTTTTTAGGTAAAAAAGATCCTGTTGAAGATTTTGGTTCTAAAAGATTATGTTCTGTTCAAAAGGTTATTAGAACCGGTGATTTAGATGTAATTGGTGAAAGTAAATATCATTTAACATTTTTTGAAATGATGGGAAGTTGGTCGATAGGTGATTACGGTAAAAAAGTTGCTGTAGAACTTGCATTTGATTTGCTTACAAATAAAGATTACGGATTTGGATTAGACCCTGAAAAATTTGTACCTACAGTATTTGCAGGAAGCAACGAAGCTGAATGTGATTATGAAACAATAGAAGCGTGGAAATCAGTTGGAATTCCACCTGAAAGAATATCAAAACTTCCTGCATCAGAAAACTGGTGGGCCCCCGGAGGTTTAGAAGCTCCCGGACCATGTGGACCTTGTACAGAAATTTTATATGATAGAGGCCCGCAATTTGGCCCAGAAGAAGAGACACCCGGATTAACAAGCAATCCAAGATATTTAGAGATTTGGAATGCTGGCGTATTTATGCAATACAACAGAAAAGAAGACGGTTCATTAGAAGAACTAGAAATACAAAGTGTAGATACAGGTGCGGGATTAGAAAGATTTGCTGTTTTACAACAAGGCGTAGATTCTGTATATGAAACAGACTTATTTATTCCCATACTTCAAAAAATAAGAGAATTACAAAGAGAGTCAGAATCAATTGATTTAGATTTTGACAGAGAAGATATCCAATATGCATTAAGGCGTTCCGCTGATCATCTTAAAGCAGCCACATTTATAACAATTGAAAGAGTATATCCGTCAAGCAAAGATCAAGGTTATGTATTAAGAAGATTATTACGAAGAATTTTTAATGATTTTTCATTTAAATTGGCAATTGATCCCGCAAAAACCGTTGAAGTTGTTCCAACAATAATTGATATGTATAAAGATCAATATCCAGAAATTGATGAAATTGATCATATTACAGAAGTCTTTAACGATGAATTAAGTAAGTACCAAAGCATTACTAAACAAGCAAAACATGTTATCAAAAGAAATTATATTTATAAAAGAAAAAACACCATAGACGCATTTGATATTTATCAGTCAACTGGTGCATCTTTAGATACAATAAATAAAATTGCAGAAGAATTTGATATGCAAGTTGATGATACAGATTTTAATAAAAAAGTAGAAGAACACAGAAAGAAATCAAAAGAAGGTGCAAAAGAAAAGTTTAAAGGCGGGTTAAAAGGTGACGATAAAAAACAAAGACAATTGCACACTGCCACACATTTATTACATCAAGCACTAAGAATGACATTAGGCGACCATGTTCAACAGATGGGTAGTAATATTACACCTGAGAGATTGAGATTTGATTTTTCACATCCCGAAAAATTAACACCAGAACAATTAGAACAAGTTGAAAAAATAGTTAATGAAAAAATACAAGAAGGTTTACCAGTTAATGTTGTTAAATTACCAAAAGAAGAAGCAGAAAAAACAGGTGCATTACACTTTTTTAAAGAAAAATATGGAGATACTGTTACGGTTTATTATATTGGGAATTCTTTAGAAGATGCTTTCTCAAAAGAATTTTGCGGTGGTCCACATGTTAAAAACACAAAAGAAATTGGTAAGTTTAAAATTATAAAAGAAACAGGTGTTGGTAAAGGCGTTAGAAGAATTAAAGCTGTTGTAGAATAACTGTTATATTACACATATTAACCTATTGAGCCATTTTTAATACTGTATTACGATAAAACCACATATAAGTTTAGTTTTGTGTTAAAATTTATCTAATGAAACTGCCAAAGCCCTCATTTAAAAAATCCAAAAAGAAAGAAGAAGAGACAAAAAATGAAAATGATTTTTTGGTATTAGATTTAGCTCAGACTTCCGCAAAATCAATATATTTTACAAGACAAGGTGAACATCTTATAGCCAAAGGGCTATCTATTAAAGAAACAGATGATATAAAAATAAATAAAGACACAATTTTTGAAACACTTGGCGAAGTTCAAGCACAGGCGGGGTCAAAAGCAGAAAACATTATTATTGGATTATCTGGGCCAAAAGTTATTGGATTTGTGATAATTGCCCAATATACTCGCGAAAAACCAGATAAAGAAATTAATGAAAAAGAAGTTTTAAAAATTCACGATAGAATAGCAGAAGCTGCGTACCAACAAGTAAAAAATCGATGGTCTGTTTTATATGCTGATGATGTTGATTTTGAATTATTAGATTTGGTTATAACCTCAACTTCATTGGATGGTGAAAGAGTAGAAGACGTTTTGGGTTATACAGGCGAAAAAATACAAGTAAGTGTATTTTGTTCTTATGCAGTTAAAAGCTATTATGATTGGGTTTTAAACACGGTTAGAAAACTTAAATATTCTGTTGAAACCATAACAACAACATTGTATTCCCAATCAAAATTGTTAAATAATGAAAGTAAAAACTATTTAATTATAGATATAGGAAAAAAGACAACAGATGTTGCTATCGTTTTAGGTGAAAATATAATACAAACACGATCATTTGAACTAGGTGGCGACTTCTTTTCGAAATGGCTAGGTAACGAATTAGGTATAGATATAAAAAGTGCAGATGGGCGAAAAGAAGCATATTCTACAAAAACTTTAGATGAAAATGAAATGGATAGGGTCGGAGATATTTTATATGAAGCAGGTGTAATGTGGAGAAAAGGTGTGCAAACCGCATTATTATCAATGACTGGAATAAAAAGTTTTCCAACAAAAATTTTTGTGAGTGGCGGTTGTGCAAATTTACCAGTAATACACGAATTATTACATGAAGATGCTTGGAAACAACCAGTTCCGTTTGCAAGCAATACAGTAGAAATAGAAACAACCAATTCAAGAATGTTTGAAAATCAAGTTTCTGACGATTTGCAATTGTTAAATGGACCTCAATGGTTTGTTCCCGTTAGTATTGGGTTAGTACAGTTAGAATTAGATGAATAATATGAATACAATAACAGTTACAGAAAAATTAGATATAACAGATTTAATGAAGCAGATAAAAGAAAATGAAGCTACTGAGTTAGTAATCAATTTTGATAGAACCTCAGA
>CAZDNW010000014.1:0-3883 GCA_964506905.1 uncultured Candidatus Saccharibacteria bacterium | reverse complement strand
AATGATAACTATTTTAAACCTTGTGGTCCCGAACAGATAGCGGAAGAATTTATTGACAATGTCGGTGCTTCAACGAATATTGTAATAGCAAAAAGTTACAAAGAATTAAAAGGTAAAGATATAGATGAAGCTTTAAAACATAAACTTTCAAATTGCTTATGGTTAGCTTTGGTCTAGCTAAGCTATGTGATATCGGTTTAGAAGGGGGGTGCAAGTAAAGGATAAACTAGACGACAGAATTGATAGAGAAATAAAACGGACGCAATTAATCGATAATTAATTTCCATTCAAATCAAAAACTGAACACAAATCAAATTAAAGTTTAAACTTTACAAAAATAGGTAAATGGTCTGAGTAATCCGTTTTCAAAATCTTAGCTGAAACAATATTAATATCAGGGGTAGAGAAAACATAATCAAGTCGCCAATTGAGGTTATTTTCTCTAAAGCCGTTATAATCAAACGGTTTGGTGGTCCAAGTTTTTTCAGAATAATTTGGCCCAGCATTCATAAGTAACTGCTCAAGTTCAGAAATCAATCTAGAATCTTCATCAACATTAAAATCCCCAGACAAAATGAATTTATTTTTATGTCCCGCTATAGCTTTCAATAGTCTATTTTCTTCTTTTGATTTTAGTTCACTTTCTTTAAATTTATGATTGTATGATAAATGCGTAGTACCAACTATTATTGATTTAGAGTTATTTAATTCTATATCACATTCAACATATACCCTACCTTCTGTACGATAATCATCCAAATTGTTTTCATTGATATTTTGAACAAACACAAATGATTTTCGTTTAAATGGAAACTTACTTAGTATCGCATTCCCTTGAAATTTTTTTGTTTTATTATTTAAATACCAATAATGGGCGGGTTTATAATAAACATTGTAATTAGTTTTATTTTTCAATTCCTCAACAACATCAACAAAATTTTGTTCAAAACTATTTTGAGTAACCTCTTGAAGTGTAACTATGTCTGCGTTTATTTGCTTCAGATATTTTATTACATTTTTATAATTCTCTTTATACCAAATATTCCATTGAAGCAATGTATAATTATTCATTATTTTATTTATTTAACATACTATACACTTCACACATTGCCGATTTATTTGATGCGTCGGTAATTAATTTCTTTGTTTCTTGTAACATTTGCAACCATGTTTTAATTTTTACTTCAGCCTGGTCATTACCAATAACACTTTTACCTTCCATAGTTGCCCAATTAATTTCCTCATCATAATATTCAAATAACAGTTTTTCAGCCTCTAAAACAGTATCAAAGGCCTCATTGTAATCACCTAAAGCCAAAAGTGTTTTTGCTTTTATATTCATTGGCCATGCTTTATGTGCATGAGACCCTGGTAATGTCAAAATTACTGTGTTAATTAAATCTCTGGCTTCAATTAAAATTTTATCTCTATCTTTTGGCTCTAAATTTATGGCCTTTCTCGCCATTAGCGATGCCAAATGTGCCTGTGCTGTAACTTTTGCACCTTCTGGTAAATCATCATGGTCTTTATGCAATTTAATACCTTTATTTAAATAATCTTCTGCTATATTGTAATTCTTAATCTTATTTTTCTTAGTGCTTGTTTGGTCACCTAATATGATATAGCAAGTAGCTAAATTTCCATAAATTTCTTCTAGCCCCCTATAATTATTATCCGGCTTGGAATCTTTTGTTTGATGCGTTAAATCCCAATTAGCACACTGCTCTAAAAGTGGAATAGCTTTTAGGGGTTCTCTCTTTGTAATGTAATATATTGCAAGTGACCGTAATCTGTTTCTATCTGTTTCAGTAGCATTATCTGTAAGGCCCGCTTTTGTAATTTTATTTATAACATCTTTAACAATAGCTTGTGCCCTTTGAGTACTAATATTATATTTTTTTGCTAGCTTATTATATGAGCTTCCATTAATAAACTCTTCAAATATTTTAAAATTGCGTTTTTGGTTGTAGTTTGGTCTGTGTGTGTTTGTTTTCATACAGAAACTATAGCACATCTACAACTATTGTCAACAGTTTTATTCATCAACAGTTCTATACAGGTTAATTTGTTGCAAAATACCATTTTTTAAAACTCCAACTATAGTAAATTATACAAGCAATTGTCTTGAACACTCAACATACTTTAATTCAATATCTAATCTAGACATCGCAAAAATAAATCCAGATTTTAATTTAATTCTATCTCATATAATTAACTTATTTTTTAATTAAAGTACAACTTATAAATATGTAATGAATTAATTTATTTCATGGTTTATACTAACACACATGGGTCAAGTTATAATTGTTAAATGCAAATGTGGCAACGTTTTATTTAAATATTACAAAGACAAAAAAGGTAAATTAATAAAATGCTACCTGCATGAGATACGAAAAGATTACACTAATGGAATAACCACATTACCTCAAGAGGCAACCCCTACGTGCCCTAAATGTAGTCGAACACTAGGAACAATTACATTAGTTCATGGAAAACCGGCATTAAAAGTAAAACAAAGTACTATTTCAATGAGAACATAAAAGAGGGGTTGAAACAAAGTTCCAACCCCCTTTTCATTAAAAATCAGTGTCTGATTAAAATACTATTTCTTTTTAATCACTAGCTCTTCACCCTTTGCATCTATTAATACTTTATCTCCTTCTCCTATTTTACCTTCAATTATTTCTAATGCTAATTCGTCTAAAATTTTATTTTGTATAACTCTCTTTAAAGGTCTTGCTCCAAATATTGGATCATAACCTAACTCAGCTAATAATTTTTTAGCACCATCTGTAACTTCAACTTCTATACCTTTTTCTCTAACATGCTTTAACATTTTTCTTAATTGTATATCTACAATTAATTTCATGTTTTCTTTGCTTAATCTATTAAAGATTATTATGTCATCTAATCTGTTCAAAAATTCTGGTCTAAAGTAACTTTTAACCCTTTCCATTACTTTTTCTTTTAATGACTTTTTATCTTTTCCATCCCATTCTTGTATTAAATCACTACCAATGTTTGAAGTCATTATTAATAATGTATTTCTAAAATCTACTGTTCTACCTTGTCCGTCTGTTAAACGGCCATCATCTAAAACTTGTAATAACACATTAAAAACTTCGACATGTGCTTTCTCTATTTCATCAAACAAAACGATTGAATACGGTCTTCTTCTTACTGCTTCAGTTAGTTGTCCACCTTGCTCGTATCCTACATATCCCGGTGGGGCTCCAATCAATCTTGCAACTGAATGCTTTTCCATGTATTCACTCATGTCTAACCTTATTATTGAATTTGCATCATCGAATAATACTTCTGCTAATGCCTTTGTTAATTCTGTTTTTCCAACACCCGTTGGACCTAAAAACATAAATGAACCAATTGGCCTATCACTTGGTGCAACACCTGACCTTGCTCTTCTTATTGCTCTTGCAACAGCTTCTATTGCTTCATCTTGTCCAACAACTCTTTTCTTTAACTCATCTTCTAAATGTATTAGCTTTTCTGCTTCACTTTCTAATAATTTTGTAACTGGAATTCCTGTCCAATTTGATATTACTTTTGCAATATCTTCTGCTGTTACTTCTAATCTTAATAGTCTTCTATCATCAGGTATTTCATCTAACTTTTTCCTTTCTTCTTCTAGTTTCTTTTCTAATTCTGGAATCTTTCCGTATCTAATCTCAGCTGCTTTTTGCAAATCGCCTTCTCTTTCTGCAATTGCCTCTTCGTTTTTCAATTTTTCAATTTCTTCTGAATATTCATTTATTTTTTCTATTATTTCTTTCTCATATTTCCATTCTCTTTCTAATGCAGATTCTTTTTCTTTTAATTCTGCAATTTCTTTTTCAATTTTTTCTAATCTTTCTTTTGATTTTTG
>CAZDNW010000013.1:0-14764 GCA_964506905.1 uncultured Candidatus Saccharibacteria bacterium | reverse complement strand
GCTTTAAGTGCAAACTATCCATTTGCAACAATTGAGCCAAATGTTGGAGTAGTTGATGTTCCAGATGAAAGAGTTGATAAACTAGCAGAACTTTCAAATTCCCAACAAAAAATATATGCAAATATAACCTTTGTAGATATTGCAGGAATTGTTGAAGGCGCGCATCGTGGAGAAGGGCTAGGTAATCAATTTTTAGCTAATATTCGTGAAGTAGATTTAATATTAGTCGTACTGCGCGCCTTCACAGACGAAACAGTTGTTCGTGAAGGGTCAAAAGATCCAGAATCAGATTACCAAATAATTTTAACCGAACTAATTTTAAAGGATTTAGAAACGATACAGGCTCAAGACAAGAAAATAAAAAAAATTCCCCAAACAAAAGAAGAAAAAGCATTCAAATCTGCGGTAGAAAAAACAAAGTCATTTTTAGAAGAAGGTCTGCCAGCACGAGATATACAATTTACCGATGACGAATTAGAACAAATCAAATCATTACACTTACTCACAATGAAGCCGATGATAAAACTTTACAATGTAGATGAAACAGAGATTTCCACAAAAGTAAAAGAAAATACAGACACACAATTGTATATATCAGCAAAAATTGAAGCAGAACTTTCGGTTTTAGATAAAGATGATAGGGAACTCTACCTAAAAGAGCTAAATCTAGATGAATCTCCATTAAATCAGGTTATAAAAACAAGTTATAAAACATTAGGATTGCAAACATTTTTAACAACAGGGCCAAAAGAATCTCGTGCATGGAAATTCAAAAAGGGTATGAATGCAAAACAATGTGCTGGTGTAATTCATACTGACTTTGAAAAGAATTTTATAAAAGCAGAAGTTATTAAATATGAAGATTTTATATCGGCAGGGTCAAAATTAGCTGCAAAAGAGCAGGGCAAGTTAAGATTAGAAGGCAAAGACTACATAATGCAAGATGGTGATGTGGTGGAATTTAAGGTTGGGGTGTAACTTGTGATTAATTATAAGGATTTATAGAAATAGATGGTTTGACGTTTAACTATTGCTATAGTATTATGTAAGCAACAAATCGTTACAAACCCTGTCTAGATTTAATATGACATTAGGATGTGATGATAACTTCTATGGATATAGAACCATTGGAAGTGGCCCCTTATTAGAAATTCCAGAGAGTGTAATGCAGGTATTTGATGGTGATTGTGAAAGATTTTTCCCAGCACAAGATGTTCTTCTACCACTGTTAACATTTGCAAACAGTCTGTTTGAATTTACTGATAAGCGAGGTACTCCTAGATCATTTTCAGATGTTATTTTAAGGTTGTATGGAATAAATGAGGCGAATTTAGATATGTATTCCGTGAGGCTTTTAGTTGGTGGCGACATAAACACATTTGGATTTGCTGTAAAGGCAAAAACGAATGAGGAACGTTATAGCAGCACCTTTAGATTGAGTACATATCCGTTTATGAAAGTAATTAGTGCTGTTTACTCTAGAGAAGATAATCCTTATTCAGCTTTCACAAAATTGAATATTAAATTTACCAATGTCGATTCTGGTCAATCACCAATACCCGGTCAAAACGTGGAGATAACCTATGATAATTATTATACAACATTAGGTTATAGGGATCCTTTACCTTTGAAAATTTCGCCAGAAAAGATTAATTGTGTTTCCGGATTAGAAGCGATTTCGGTACCTAAGTTTGTACGCTATATAGGCCCCCCAATTTCAACGAGAGAATGATTGCAAAACCTATTACATAAGGATCAACGATTTTCACTGTATTTTACAAATAGATATTTCATCTGGTTTACATTCTATCCTTTGACCTCTATCTATGTATGCTTCTAAATCGCTTAATTGCAAACCAGAATCTTGTAATTGATTAATCTGCTCCTCGGTTAAGGTAACTGGAATTAAAGTTAGTTTGCCATTTGGATCTGTTCTTACATTTGCTATTGTTGTGTCTTCTGTATTTTCTAATCTAGCATGTAATAAATAATATTTATCGTCTATCATTACTAGTAGTCCTAGTGCAAAAATTTTTAAACCTGAATTATTGGGACTACCAGGTTCCGTTACTACTTCTATAAAGCATTTTTCTTCGTTAACATCCCACCATACAACCAATGTTCCTGGGTCTAATTTAAGACATATAATTTTACCCTTTTGCTGTTCAAGACCGCCACTTTTAGAATCATCAAAAGGGTTTATCTGTACACCTGCATTAATCGAAGGTAATCCCATATCAATACTTAAAATTCATATTAATCTACACCGTTGTCAAACACAATTTCACATGTTATTATTTCATCGTTATGAACAAATACGAATTAATGATTATATACAAAGAAAATTTAGACGAAAAAGAAGTAAAAGAACAAATTGAACTTCTAAAAGAAAAAATAGCTGAATTTAAAGGTAAAGTTACCAATGAAGATTATTGGGGATTAAAAGACTTTGCTTACGAAATGAGCAAACAAGTTCAAGGATACTACGACATTCTCACATTAGAAATTGAGCCCAGTGAAATAAATAAAGTTATGGAATGGTTAAGACATCAACAAGAAACTGTTTTAAAAACAATGTTGACTAAGTTAGAAGATTAATTTAAATTTCAACTAATGGTGGTTGTTAAAATTATTTAACCCACTCTTAATTTTAGATTAAAAGAACTGTTACATAAATTATAGTAAGTTTAAGTTAGTTTAGGTTAGGGAAATCGAAGGTAAGAAGTAAAAAAACCTTCCATTTCATCAAAGTTTAGGTATGAAATGCAAATGCCCTACAAAAAACATATTTACAAATACGCAAGTTGCGTAATGTTTGTAGATGTGTGAGTTAGTATAGATTTTTCTTTAGAGTTTTGTCTTTAGAAAAATCAAGAGAAAGATGTAAAAATGGCATCAAGATCATTAAACCGAGTCCAACTTATCGGTAACTTAACAAGAGATGTAGAATTAAGATATACATCAAGTGGAACCCCAGTCGCAACATTCACAGTTGCAACAAACAGAACATACAAAGATTCTTCTGGTAAAACAGTAGAAACAGCAGAATTTACAAATGTTGTTGCATGGGCAAAATTAGGTGAAATTTGCGCACAATTATTAAAGAAAGGTTCAAAAGTTTACATAGAAGGTAGACTTCACACAAATTCATGGGAAGATCAAGAAACAGGCAAAACCATGAGAAGAACAGAAGTTGTTGCTACAGATATGATTTTATTATCAGGTGGAAGTCAAAACTCAGCGCCTGTAGAAGTAGAAGAAACTGTTGAAGTAACAGAAGAAGAAATTCCAGCAGATGAATTTGCAGTTGATTTTGAAGAATTAACAGCAGAATCAGATGATGATAAAGATGATTCAGATTCTAATAAGAAAGAGACATCAGAAGGTGACTCACAAGAAGATACTGATTCAGAAGAAACACCTTTCTAAGTTGGTAGAATAAAAGCAGAGAAGGGGCGAAGCAAAGCTTCGCCCCTTCTCTCACAAAAACCAAGTTGATTTTATTTAATATAATAGTAAAATAACGCTATGGCATTTAAGAAACAACAAAAAAGAAATACAAAAAAACAAGCAGTAATAATGCAAGAAGGCTACAAGGCTTCAGACATAAATTACAAAAATGTAGATTTTTTAAAACAATTCTTAAGTTCAAGATATAAGATACTACCAAGAAAACTCACTGGTTTAAGTGCAAAGAACCAAAGAAAACTAAAAACAGAAGTAAAAAAGGCAAGAATAATGGGATTATTACCATATACAGACAGACATTCACTAATAGATTAATAAAACCTTAAAAATCCGTATAACACCTAAAATTTTAACAATTACACTTAATATTGATAAGCAATTGTAAAACTTTCTTTAATATATATTCTTTGCTAGACTAGATTTATATGTATCTTTCTGCTTTTATTACAAATCAATGGTTAAGTGCAGTTTTAATAAACGATAATCCAATTGAGATTGTAGATTCAACTTTTGTAAAATTCCCATATAAAGTACGAGTTGCAGATAGGGTTATTCTTCAAGAAGATATTAACAAAATATTAGAAGCAGAATTTAAAGAATATATAAAGACAATTAATGATGTTAACCCGATTTTTATTTTAAATACAACATATCCCACTGATATTACAAGCCATAAGCTCGTTACAGATATATTGCCACAAATTCCACTTACAATAGTAGATATAAATCAATTTGATGAAACCTTAACTGATTTTGTTAGTGATAAATATCTAAATGCGTTCAAAAATTACACAGAATATAGATTTACATTGCCCAAAGACATAAAACTTCAAGTTGACCTAACTTATTTAACTTATTACATAAAAAACAATTTAGATAAATTATTGGGAATTCAAAACATAGTTATTACCTCCCCACTAAAATTTTCTGAGATAGCCATTATGGATTATATAGTTAATATTGTTAGACAGTTTGCAAATACAATAAAAATTGCAGGAACATTCAACTTTAATATAGATTATGCATATAACCTTATACCAATCGTAACTGCCTTATTAGAGCTAGATGTAGATATAAAACAATTTTTCAAAGACAATCCATTAGCTCCCGATGCAAAATTAATAGTAGCCCCGGGTGTAGAAAAATATGAAGTATTTAGTAGTACGCTTCATGCATTAGACGGCAAAGAAAAAACAGAAACAGTTAACCTGCGCACAAATGCTTTAAATATAATTCAATTAAAAGAAAACGAGGAAATTAAAATAAGTTATAAATCCAAAGCATCTAAATTTTCGGGTAAAATAACAGGTAGTAGAACAGATGTTTATTTTGATAATAGGGAATTTAACCTTAAAAAATGACACAAAAACAAACTAAAAACAAAAAAGAATACGTAATAGAAAACAAAATTGAATATAATACTGAATTTTTACATATGGTAAAAATTCCTAAAGATTTTAAAGTAAAAGTCAAAGACGGCGACAAAATCAAAAAGGGCAATACAATAGCAAAGTACGAAATGGCAAAAATATATGAAACAATCGATATAATAGGTGAGCCACTGGTAAGATTAAATCAAGAGATTAAAAAAGGAGATGTAATTGCCCAAAAAGGTAAAATCTTTAAGAAAAAAACTAAAAGCCAATTAAATGGTGTCGTTAAAGAAATTTCAAATAATTATATTAAACTACTTGTAAAACCAGACGAAAATCAAGATAAAAAAGAGGTAAAATCGCCAGTTGATTGTACTGTGGAAAATGTATATTATGGCTATCTTACAATAAAATTCCCAGCTTTAGTTGTAAATCTATTCCAATCTAAAGGTACATCATCATGGGGAAATCTAATCTATATAAGTAGCGAAACCTTTAAAGATAAGAAAAATCTACCAAACGATTTAAAAGATAAGATAATAGTAACCGACTATTTAACAAGTGAAATGTATCCTGTTGCTGTATCATTAGGTTGTACAGGAATTATAGCCAACTCAATGGAATACGAAGTTTATAAAAATATAGTATTATTGTCTGTTCCGATAGGAGTTCATAGTGGATTTGGTGCAAAATACCAATTTGCTGAAGATATTCCATTTGTATCATTTGTTAGAGAGAACAAAAACTCTAAAGCATATTTAGATACAAAATATAATCGGCTTGTAATTTGTTCAGAAAAAAGACCTAAATTTTTGCCCGCGTATGAATTTAACTTAAAACACATTGGTGTAGTTATATGAAATTAAAAGCGCAAAAATTCCCAACTGAACAAATTCAAGAATTTATTAATAATATTTTTTAAATACAAACCTACGAGTCTATCAGTGATTTATATTAGATTTATGAAAAGTCTAAAGATAAAAAATAAATTGCAAAATGCTTATTAAGTTTCTTAATACATTTAAGATATAGAATTTATAAACTATTCACAACAATAGTATATTCAACTATTTGCCAAAAAAAATATAAGTGATATTATTTAATGAGTTGTTAATAAAAAACTTTTAAAATGCTATTCTAACAACAAAAAAGGTTGAAATGAATGATAACGACAAGAACTTAAAACCAGAAGAACAAAACACAAACCCTGCTACAAAAGATGAAGGAAGTGTGAATGGTGAAAGCAAAAAAGCCACTAGTTCCACAAATGCTAGTGATACAAATACTAATAATACAAATACATCTCAAAATTCCATATCAAAATCAAATGATATAAACCACACTTCAAATAACAAAGGTGTAAAAATCTTTCAGCAAGTAGTCTTAATCGTAGCTTTCTTATTATTAGGTGCTATTGCAGGATATTATTTTGGAGTTAAAGGCTACGAGGTAAAAATAAAAACAGAAGTTAGAGATATAGAAATATTAAACAAAGAAGATCAAATTGCAGATCAAGTTGATTTTTCAAGATTTTGGGAAGTTTGGCGTATTGTTAACGAGAAGTATATAGATAAACCAATCGATCCAAATACACTTCTCGACGGTGCAATCCACGGAATGGTTGCTTCGCTTGATGATCCATATACTGTTTATTTAAATCCAGAACAAAACAAAATTGCTTTAAGTTCTTTAAACGGAAAATATGAAGGTATAGGGGCACAGCTTGGTTATGATGATAACAAAAACCTTGTTATCATTGCGCCTTTAGATGGATCGCCCGCAGAAGCTGCAGGTGTAAAAGCCGGCGATATTATTTATAAAATTGAAGGGGAATCAACCGCAGGCATATCAATAAGCGAAGCTGTTCATAAAATCAGAGGTCCAGCGGGTACTTCAATAACACTAACAATGATAAGAGAAGGTGAAGAAGAACCGTTTGATGTAACAATAAGAAGGGATGAGATAAAAATAGACAGTGTGACTTGGGAAGATAAAGGCGCTGGCATAGCATATATAAGAGTTTCTAGATTTGGTGAAACAACAAATATGGAATGGGCAAAAGCAGTATCAGAAATAAAATCGCAAATGCCAAACTTAAGAGGTGTAATAGTTGATGTTAGAAATAATCCCGGTGGTTATTTAGAAAGTGCAGTTTACATATCATCTGAATTTTTAGAAAAAGGTACTGTTGTAAAAGAAGAATTTTCTGATGGAACCAAAAAAGACTTTACAGTAGATCACAAAGGCAGATTAACAGACGAAGATGTAAATGTTGCTATACTTATCAACGAAGGATCAGCATCAGCATCAGAAATTGTAACAGGTGCGTTAAAAGAAAGACGAGATGGCATAATAATTGGTAAAAGATCATTTGGTAAAGGTTCTGTGCAAAGATCAGAAGAGTTTTCAGACGGAGCAGCATTACATGTTACAGTTGCGAAGTGGTTAACACCAGATGATAATTGGATAGACAAAACACATGCTAAATTTGAAGACAGTGTGTATAACGAAAAAGATGAAAACGGCAATGAAATAATAGGTGGGTTCAAACCTGATATAGAAGTTGATTTAACAGAAGATGATTACAACAACAAAAAAGATCCACAATTAGATAAAGCAATAGAATATTTACAAGAACAAAAATAATAACAATGTGGAATCTATGAAAACGGGTGAAAATACTATGAATTCCACAAAAAGACAAACTTGAACCACTAAAATATAAGGAATAAAATAAAAACGCAAATAAATTAGTTAGAAAGAAATATGTCAGACAAAAAGAAAATTTTAATTATAATTTTAATATCAATATTTGCATTTGGATTGTATCTATATCAAGATTCTATTTCTGAATTAATAACTGCACCATTTGATGTAGCCATAAAATCATTTAAAAAAGTCGAAGATAAAGCCGAAATTCCCAACCCAATAAAAGAAAAACAAGAAAAAACAAAAGTTGTTGTAGTTGAAGAAGAAGAGCAAACAATAAAAGTGGTCGAAGAATCAATGCCAGCAGTGGTATCAGTTGTAAGAAAAGAAATCTATTTTGACCCATTTAGAGGGCCGTTTAAATCAGAAGATTCAATAGGTACAGGGTTTGTAATTGACGGAAAAGAAGGGGTAATTTTAACAAACCGTCATGTTGTAAACGATGATAGAGCAACATACAGCGTAGTAATAGGTGAAGGTGAAAAAACTTATGATGTTGAGAAAGTATATAAAGATCCACTAAACGATTTCGCCATACTTAAAATAAATTTAGACGGGGAAGTCTTACACGAACTTAAATTGGGCGATTCTGATAAATTAAGAGTAGGGCAAACAGTAATTGCAATCGGAAACGCACTTGGGGAATTTGGTAACAGCACAACAAAAGGAATAGTTTCAGGTTTAGGTAGAGGAATAGTAGCACAAGAAGGACCATTTGGCAGAGCAGAATCATTAGACAATGTAATACAAACAGACGCCGCCCTAAATCCAGGTAACTCTGGAGGACCTTTATTAAACTTACAAGGTGAGGTAATTGGAATAAATGTTGCTATATCAAACAATGCTGAAAATATAGGATTTGCATTACCTATAAACACACTAAAATCTGTAATAAAGACATTTGAAGAGAAAGGTAAAATATCAAGGCCATTTTTAGGTGTAGAATATGCACAAATAACAAAGAAACTAGCAGAACAAAGAGCATTGCCAGTTGGAGCTTTTGTTAGAAAAGTAGTTCCAAATTCACCAGCAGAAAAAGGTGGAATAGAACCTGGAGATATAATATTAAAGGTTAATGGAATAAGACTAGACGATGAGAAAAACACATTGGCTAAAGTAATAGCTCAACAACCGACAGATGAACCGATAGAGATAGTAGTAGATAGAAACGGTAAAGAAGTTACATTAAAGGTAGAATTAGAGGATTTAGAGAAGTAGCTTCTTTATATAGAAAGCTTTTCAAACGCATCTTGTGGGATATCCTGTTCGAATATTGCCTCAATTATTCATCTTTATTTGCACTATTAAACTCAGTTTTTACATCTTCCAACATCTTCTCAATATCCCCACTCAAAATCTTTTCTATACCAAACCAACTTTTTTTAATACGATGATCTGTAATTCTATCTTGAGGAAAATTATAAGTTCTTATCTTTTCAGATCGTTCACCAGTACCAACTTGGTCTGCTCTTAATTCATTAACACTAGATTTCTGTTGCCTTTGCATCATATCAAATAGTTTCGATCTAAGCATATTCATTGCCTTATCACGATTTTTATGTTGACTTCTTTCATCTTGGCATGAAACAACAATTCCAGTTGGCTCATGTGTTATTCTTATAGCACTATTAGTTTTATTTACATGTTGCCCACCAGCACCACTTGATCTAAATGTATCTATTTTTAAATCCTCTGGTTTTATTTCAACTTCAACATCAGAAACCACAGGTAACACTGCCACTGTAGCAGTAGAAGTATGAATTCTACCAGAAGATTCAGTTACAGGAACCCTTTGTACCCTGTGAACACCGCTTTCATATTGCAACAATTCATAAGGAGTAGGCGAACCTTTACCTTTAATTTCAAATGCTACTTCTTTTATATTACCAATACCGCCTGTATTTTTATCAATATCACTTACTTTCCAACCCTTTTTTTCAGCAAATTTTGTGTACATATTAAACAAATCATTTGCAAAAAGTCCTGCCTCATCACCACCAGTACCAGCCCTGATTTCCATAATACAATCGCCTGTAGTTGCGTCACCATCTACAGAATTGCCTGTATTATAGCCGTTTTCAATAGAATCAATTGCGGATTTTAATTGTTCAATCTGTTTTTTGTTGTACTCAATTTCGTCTTTAGCTAAACTTTTAAGTTCCTCATCATCAGAATTTTTAATTAAATTTTCTGCTTCGGCAATTTGCTTTTCTATCTCTTTTATTTGATTTTCAAGTGATGTTTTTGCGTCCATTTTTATACAAACTATGTACTAGAGTAGGGTAAATTATCAATTATTATGTGGAATTCACCCGTAAATGTAAGTATTAGGGTGCTATTGCATTTGTTTAAGCAAATCTTTGAGTGATTTTGGAGCTTCTTTCTTTTGCTTTTCTCTTTCTATCTTTGCCTTAATTTTTTCGATTTTCTTT
The DNA here is from genome assembly GCA_964506905.1 of uncultured Candidatus Saccharibacteria bacterium. Taxonomy (GTDB): domain Bacteria; phylum Patescibacteriota; class WWE3; order 2-01-FULL-39-13; family 2-01-FULL-39-13; genus JALWZX01. Next base: position 4,782 of record CAZDNW010000013.1, on the reverse strand, counting down.
TTTCGTGCTTTTTCAGCAATCTTTTGCTTCTTCTTAAATTTATCTACACGACCTTCAGTATCAACAAATTTTTGATCACCTGTCCAAAAAGGATGGCATTTACTACATATTTCAACGTGAATAACTTCAACAGTTGAACCAGTAACAAATTTGTTACCACACGCGCAAGTTACAGTTACATTCTTATTATATTTTGGGTGTATATCCTTTTGCATAACAGAGACAAGTGTAACAAATAGGTTTATTTTATGCAACTATCTAATTAAAAAGATATCAACATAATTCAAATCAAATCAATTGCGGTTTCAGGGGAATTTTTAAGTACTTCAATTAACTTTTCAGATTGCTTTTCTCTATGTGTAGAATTAAACTTTTTTGTTAATTCTAATGATTTATTGGCAATATCTAGTGCTTTATCAATGTCTTTTATACTTAAAATTGTTGCTTTTGTAAGCAAAATTGCGCTGTATAGTATTATAGTTGATTCATTTACATCCTTAATCTTGGAATCAAATTCAGATAACGCAGTGTCAATCTCGTTTAATGCTTTATTTAAGTAGGTTTTATCTGTTTTTGATTTAATTCCGTAGGCTTGTGCTAAATGTATTTTAGAATGAATTTTACCTTCAATATCTTTACTTGAATCTTGTGCCTTTTTAAAATATTTTATTGCTTCGTCAGTATCATTACTCATCAAATTTGCTTCACCTAAATGAAAATATTGAGTTGCAATTTTATTTATATCTGTAATATCATCTCCAAATAAAAGATACGCATTATAAAAGTAATTTCTGCTTATAAATGCATAATATTTATTACGGTTTTTACGGTAAAGAATCTTATATAATATTCCAAGATGATTTAATGATTCTATAACAATCCAAAGTACTTCTTTTTTATCATTTTTTTGTAGATCGGTATCAAGCAATTGAAGTCCTAAATGCACTGTTGCATTTAAATAAGTTTGAGCGGTTTCCATATTGCCGTTTTCTCGCTCTTTCCACCCTGCATCTAAAGAACTTTTAAGTGCTTCTATTTTCCATTTGTGTAATTTTTTCATACTTAAATATTAACAAACATGTGAAGTTGGATAAATGGGTTTTACATAGAAGGAACTATAAAAAATGTTGACAAGACGCAGGCGTACCCTATAATGTTGCATATGGAATCAGATTCAATTGATATAATAAAGCAAATAACTATGGAAGAGACAGTCGGAGTGGATGATATAAGTGAGGTCGTTACTAGATTAAAATTAAGAGATCCAACACCAAATGCGGCTTTTCGTTTGGAAATAGCAGAATCTGAAGATAATAAGTTTATACCAGATGGTGTTAGGGACCCACTTTCTACACAACCACATTTTAAATCATTGTTGCATACATCTATTCTGTTTATTGAGAGGTTTGGAAATACTCCAAAATTAATTCAAGAACTGTATAAGTTTGCTATTCCTGTAGAAGTAGATAATAGTAGAAAAAGACTCAGAGAATTAAAGGCAGCGTTAATGTTTCAAGCAGCAATGCGAAGTGTAACTAGGATTTTTGAAATTCTTGCAGATTCTGAAGTGCCAAGTATAAATACAGTTATAATGAATGTCCATGGTGATAATTATGAAAGATTTGGAGTACTTGTTTCTGAATATGGGAATAGCAAAATCTTTCATGGAGGAACGTTTTTTTATGCCTTGGAAAGAAGTGAATTTGGACCAATTCCAATAAGGAACAGTAATTTCTATGGTTATGATTATGATTTATATTTATTTCCACGAGGAACAAACATATTTAAGCCAATAGTAACGGGGACTATCGATCATGGTATAGATAATATTTTATTAGAGTTCATGCATAAGTATAGGTATGAAACACTATATGAGAAATGGTTAGAAAGAGATGAAGCTAGAGCTTTGATTAATTGGTACCGATAGTGCCTGTTATCATGTTGAATGTTTAATGAAAATTTTTATTAATTCCGTCTAATACTCGCATTTTTCACTTTATGAAACTAAGTAGTATGTTATACTTACTTCATAATGTTCGGTATAATTTCCGCTATATATTCATCGTTTTTTCTAGGTTTAGGTGAAGCATCATTAAAAAAGAGTTATAAAGAATTCGAACCTTCTGTGGCTTTCTTTTTAGATTCTTTATTGGGTTTGGTAATATGGATTCCTGTTGCATTATACTTTGGAGTAAATTTAAATCATTTTTGGGAAGTGTTAGGTTTTGCTGCACTATCAGCAATTTTGTCTGAAGCACTGTACTTTTATGCTTTGTCAAAAGGGCAATTGAGTGTAACCACAATATTAATAGGTAGTTATCCAATATATACAATTATTTTTTCCTATTTTATTAATGGTGAAAGATTAACTCAACAACAGTTTATTTTTATTGCAATGGTTATTGCTGGAACATTATTTAGTTATTTACCGTCTAAATTTACGTTTGCTGAATTAAAGAAAACAGGTGCTATCTTTTGGCCCGTAATTGCTGCCATTGGAATCGGTTTATCGGATACTTTATCCAAAGGCGTAATTGATAGAACCGCAGATTTTACATTTTTGTTTGCTTTAGCTTTAGTACAAATTCCTGTTGCATTAGTGTATTTAAGAATTGAAAAACAGAGTCCAGTAAAGTCATTAATAGGTGCATTCAAGGAATCGGAAAAATATAAGCATGCAATCATTGGGTCTTTATTTGCGGTAATTGGTACAGGTCTATTGTGGGTTAGTTTTTCGCAAACATTGGCATCAATAGCATCACCGATAACGGCAACTAGTGGTGTTATTGTTGTTTTACTTGCCATAATATTTATGGATGAGAAAATAACAGTTAAAAATGTTGTGGCAATGTTGTTAGTATTTATAGGAATTATGGGTATATCATTAGTTTCAGGAGGTTAATATGAAAGAATTTAAAATTAGTTCAAAAACAAAGATAAACATATACGAAGGGAAAGATGGATTATTACAGGTTACCTTAAATTCGTTAAATGCAAAAGAAGTGTTATATATATATGAAATGTCTTATGCCTCATTAAATGATTTCTTATCTGAGGAAAAAGCGGAAAACATTAGGCAAAAATTTTTGGATAAAAACATTAAAATTAAAGAACTTACTAATATAGCGTTTCATAATGAGTATACTAAAATAAAAGAGTTTCATGAGAGATGCATGGAAATAAGATATATACCTTCAGATAAACTTGATATAACGACAGAGTTTTTAATTTATAATAATACGGTTACATTTTATACTTATAAAAGTGAATTCTATGCTGTAGAAATATATGACGAAAAATTAGCACATATGCAAAAGCAAATATTTGATTTTTTATGGAATTTAGCAGATAAACCAATGATTGGGGGTAGCGGTAAAACCTCTATTTTTTAATAATTTAATCCTCTACCTATGCTTTTCAACCCAATAAATACCCCAAATAACAAACGCAGAGCCAATTACAAAAATATATGAAACCCTATCGCCCAAAAACACCATAGAAACAGGAACAGCAATCATAGGTTGCAAGTAATAAAATACAGAAACTTTGCTAGCATCAAGTTTTTCTAATCCTTTGTTATAAAATGTATATGCTAAAATTCCCGAAAACAACGCCATATATAAAATACCAAAAACTTGAGGTGGTTCTAAGTATTTCTTTAAATTCCCAATAACAAAATTGCCATAACTTTCTTTATCACCTGCAAATTCACAAAAATATCCTTTTTCTTTAACTTTTACACAACCTTTTTCATCACAAATCGTATTTTTAGTGTATACAGATAAATCAACATCATTTTTAGTACAAGCCTGTACTTCACTTTTTTTAACAGTAGTTTTATACATATTATATTGTTCTAAAAAACCAATAGGGGTAAAAACAATTGTTGCAAAAATAAATGAAATTGAAATCAGCATAAAGGGTGTAATTATTTTGTCAGGTACGATGTATTTTTTGATGTAAATAGAGTAAGTTGCATCAAACAACACCGCAATTAATATTAAAATGTTACCGATAAAGGCAATTCGACTGCCATTTATGTGTGTTACATGAAGTAGTATTGGTTCTAATACAATTATTAAAATTCCAATAAAAGCAATTAGCAAACCCTCAACCTGTCGTTTTATCAATATCTCATGAAGAATATATATACCAAAAACGCTAACAACCAAGGGGTAAATAGATGTTATTATCGCCGCTTCAGTTGCCGAAGTTCGTGCAATGGCTTCAAAATAAAAAATTAGTGTAAATACATTTCCTATTAAAGCCGCACCTAAAATTTTCAGTAACCGATGTCTGTTTATATGATAATTTCTAAAATAATATATAGTGGGAATTAAAAGCACTATAGCCATCATCCAAAGTCTTAACATTAAAAATGACATAGGGGGAACTTCACCAACGGTTGCTTTAGTAATAGGAGTTGCTAGACCCCAAATAATTACGGTTAATATAACAAAAACATATGCAAAAACATGCGAACTGTACAATTCGCTAAAATAAACTCTAGTGTTATTAAAAATGGAATTCTTTTGTTTGTTCTTATTTTTTACGGTAGAAGATTTAGGCATTAAGTTTATTATACACCAAAATTATTATTTCTTAGTTTTATTTTCAACGCTCAACCTCTTCACCAACCTTTTCTTTCTAACAATTCTTTGCATGCCAATTAAACCTAAAAGAACAAAAGATACTAATGGTGCACCAAAATTAACCAATAACTTATCTTCCATAGGTGTACCGTATAAAGTTGTCTCAAGTACAGACTTTGATTGAATTTCA
>CAZDNW010000012.1:0-36002 GCA_964506905.1 uncultured Candidatus Saccharibacteria bacterium | reverse complement strand
ATTTTAGATGAACCAACTAGTGCTATAGATCCAAAAGCAGAATTCCACATATTTAATAAATTATTTGAATTTGCCGAAGAAAAAACTGTAATTATCATTTCTCACAGATTTTCTACAGTAAGAAATGCCCAAAGAATAATTGTTATAGATAACGGTAAGATAATTGAAGACGGAACCCATGAAGAATTAATTAAAATAAACGGAAAATACAAAGAAGCTTTTGAAATTCAAAAACAAGGATACCTATAAATCTTAATTAATAATGACTAATCGTCTAATTATGCTAAACTCATTTTATGAAATTTAATTATGAATTGCATAAATTAAAAAATGGTGCTGAAGTATTACTAATCCCAAGTAAAGAACCGTATTCTGCAACAATATCCGCAATGTTAAAATCGGGGGCAGCTTTTGAAACATCAAAAACGTCAGGTGTTACTCATTTTTTAGAACACACTGCAATGCAGGCAACGGAAAAATGGCCGAATAAAATTGAGTTAAATGCCCTTTTGGAACAATTAGGTGGAATGTATAATGCTTCAACTGGATATGAGATATTGGAATATTATATAACAGTACCATATAATAAAGTGGAATTTGGAATAGATTTTATTTTTGAAGTTTTATATAAAAGTACATTCAATCCAGAATATATAGAAATAGAAAAAACGATAGTTTTAGATGAACTTCACAAAAGATTTGATAAAATTTGGTTTAGAAACCATAGATTTATAGTAAAATCACTTGCAAAAAATAAGACACCTTACTTATTTCCAATACTCGGAAACGAAAAAAATATAAAGCGCTTTTCAACTAATGAGTTAAAGATATTAAGAGATATCTATCATTCGCCTGATAGACTCCTTTTAGTAGTTGTTGGAAACTTTAATAAAACTAAAACCCTAAAATTCATAAAAGAAAAATTCGGAAATATAGAAAATAAAAAGACACATACAGAATATCCAAAACAATTAATTAAAAATAATGTTTTTAAATCAAAAAACGATAAAGAAAAAACTGATCTTGTATTTAATACAATCACGATTCCATATAAGGGTATAAAAGATTTAACACATAAAGAATCTAGATTGTTAAGTTTATCCTTAAATATACTTGGGGGTCCATTTACAAGCCGTTTAATGAATAGACTACGAGAAAAAGAAGGGCTATTGTATGGAATTACAGTACACCATGATTCAACATATAAAACAGGTGTAATTTCAATAAGTGCAAACTGTAAACCTGAACAATTTAAAAAGGTGTTTGCAATAACGGTTGAAGAGATTAAACGATTTAATGAAAAGGGCATAACAAAAGACGAACTTAATCATTTTAAGGATTATATTATTAATAATAACTTGGTAAGATATGATAATGTATATGCCATTGCTAATTTAATAAAAACGCATAAGTTTTACAATAAAGATATTTTAAGTCTGCAGGATTATATTGATATAATGAAGAGCTTATCCTTAAAAGAAGTTAACGAATATATTGGAACTATATATAAACTTAATAAAGCAGGTGCACTAGCCTATGGAAACACAAACAATTCTATGACATCTTATATGCGTAAATTAATAACTAAATAAAATTATGGTAGCAAATAAACCAATAAACTTAACTTATAAGAACTTAATTAAACCGATTCTTTTCAAAAAAGATGCTGAAGATGTTCATAATCATTTCACTAAATTAGGAAAGCAATTAACAAAAAACAACACAACCAAAAGTTTACTCTTAAAAACATTTAGGTATGAAAACCCTAAACTAAAGCAAAAGATACTTGGAATAGACTTTGCGAATCCAATCGGTTTATCGGCTGGTTTTGATTATGATGGTCACTTAGCTGAAACCATGTATTATATAGGTTTTGGATTTAATACTGTTGGTACTGTTACTTTTCAACAATACGAGGGTAATAAACCCCCAAGATTAGCAAGACTTCCTAAATCCAAATCATTACTTGTAAATAAAGGTTTTAAATCAGAAGGTGCCGAAGCTGTCGCAAAGCGACTAGATAAAATGAACTTGCATGATAAAACTGTGGGATTAAGTGTAGGAAGCACAAATATTCCAGAAATTGATACTATTTCAAAAGCAATTGATGATTATATAAATGGATTTGAAGTTTTTAAATCAAAAACATATTTAAAATATTTTGAAATAAATATAAGCTGTCCAAATTCTAGAATTACAGAAAGCTTTGCTGATTTAAAAAACTATGAAGATTTATTGAAGGAAATCAAAAATTTAAATATAAAACAACCTTTATTTGTGAAAATGGCTAACGAATTAACTTTAAATCACGCTAGCAAACTCATTAAAATAGGAATAGAAAACGGTATATCAGGTTTCATATTTTCCAACTTAGTAAAAGACAGAACAAATCCATATTTTGATAAAACAGAAATAGAGAGTGTAAAAAATCTAAAAGGAAATTTTAGCGGAAAGCCAACACAAAAAAATGCTGATAAGCTATTACGCAATATGTATAAGGATTATAAAAACCACACAATATTTATTGGTACAGGAGGAGTATTTAATGCACAAGATGCTTATGAAAAAATCAAAAATGGGGCATCGTTAGTGCAACTTATTACAGGAATGGTATTTGAAGGACCACAATTAATCGGTAAAATTAATAAGGATTTAGTTAAAATGTTGAAAAAAAATGGGTTTTCTAACATTTCAGAAGCAATAGGTTGTAATTTTCACAAATAAAATAATTCAAATTAGGTGATTAAAGGAACAAATACAAACCCAGGATATTCTTCAACTGTAAAATCTTTCTCATTTGTTTTAACAACCTTTAAAATTGAGTTTTTTACTGGCAAAACCATTATTCCACCTGATTTAAGTTGATCTATTAACTGTTGTGGCAAACTTAATGCTGAAGCTCCACTAATAATTCTATCAAATGGGCATTCTTTTTTAACACCTAAATCACCCTTTTTAGCTTGATATAAAAACAAATTCCCATTTAAGTCTAAATTATACTTTTTTAAGTTCTTTTCGCCAAACTTTTTTATTTCAGGAACTAGTTCAGTAGCATGAACTTCACCATTTGGTTGAACCAAATCAGTTAAAATTGCTGTTTGCCATCCAGAACCATATCCAACCTCCAAAACTTTATTTCCAGGTTGAACTTCTAAAAGTTTTAACATAAATGCTATGGTATATGGCTGTGAAACAGTCTGACCGTAACCAATATATAAAGGGGTATTCATATATGCATTTTGCCTATCTTCTTCTCTAACAAAATCAGCTCTGTCAAATTTTTCGAATGCATAATATAATCTTGTGTTTTTTTCTAATATACCTTGCTGTACTAATTCATCAAGCAAATCATCATATGATTTATTCATATTTAACTTATAATACGATATGAAAATAATATCAAGGATTGGAAAGTGTTAACGAGGTAGAACAAATTACTGTCTATTCACAAGCTAAATTTTATTACAAACTATTACAATCTATACTTCAAATCTTCCGTGGCATTTTTTACTTTTCGAGCAACGCGAGAACAAGAAAAAATGACTGCATATTCACAAATTAAACTTTATTACAAATCACTATAATCTATTCTTCAAATCTTCAGTGGCATTTTTTACTTTTCGAGCAACGCGAAAACAAGAAAAAATGACTGCATATTCACAAATTAAACTTTATTACAAATCACTATAATCTATTCTTCAAATCTTCCGTGGCATTTTTTATACTTCTTCCCACTACCACACCAGCAGGGATCGTTTCTTCCTGGCTTCTTATCACCCTTCACTGGCAATTTATCAGCGGCTTGTTTTGCTAAGGTTTCCACTTCATCCTCTACACCACTTTGAAATTCCCCAGATTTATATTGTGCATCTTCTAATAATTTTTCAGGTGTTTCTTTGGAACCTATTGCATTGTCATTATTACCACCAAGTTCATCTTCTGCAACCTGAACTTCCACTTTGATTTTTTCTAGTCTATCTGCAACCGTAATCCAAATTTCATTCACCAACCTTTCAAACATAATTTTACCTTCTCGTTTGTATTCAACCAACGGATCTACCTGCCCATACCCCCTTAATCTTACACCATCCTTAAGATCATCCATTGCGTCTATATGATCAATCCACAATGTATCAATTATTTGTAATGAAACTTGTTTAACTGCCTCATACCATATTTCCAAACCATATTCTTTTAAATTTCGTTCCCATATTTTATCAAAACCCTCCGGTTTATACGGTTCTAGTTTTTCCAAAATCCAATTTAAAAATGCTTCTTTATCTTCCTCTGAAAATAATATTTCTCTACGCATTTCGTAAATTGTTTCCCTTTGTATAGTCATAACATCATCAAATTTCACTAATGACTGTCTTTGATCAAAATTCATTCCTTCAACTTTCTTTTGTGCACTTTCAATAGTTCTTGATATTAGTCTAGCCTCAATAGGCATATTTTCATCAACTCCTAGTTTACCCATCATTGATTCAATTTTGTCTCCACCAAAAACCCTCAACAAATAATCTTGCAATGATAAATAAAAACGTGATTCACCAACATCACCTTGTCTACCTGCACGACCTCTTAACTGATTATCAATTCTTCTTGAATCATGTCTTTCTGTACCTATTACATATAACCCGCCAAGTTTTATAACTTCCTCATACTTTTCTTGATCAAATGGATCACCACCTAATATAATATCAACACCACGACCTGCCATATTTGTAGCAACAGTAACCGCTCCTTTGCGCCCTGCTTGAGCAATAATTAACGCTTCTTTTTCATGGTTTTTTGCATTTAATATTTGATGTGGAATTTTTAGTCTTTTTAAGTAGGTAGATAATAACTGTGATTTTTCAACCGTTGTAGTACCAATCAAAACCGGTTGACCCATTTTATGTCTTTCCGCAATGTCTCGCGCAACTGCTCTAAATTTTGCTGACTCAGTTTTGTAAACCACATCGGGCTGATCAACTCTAGCAATTGGTTTGTATGTTGGAATCACAACAACATCTAATTTATAAAATTTATAAAATTCATCAGCCTCTGTTGCAGCCGTACCAGTCATACCAGCTAATTTGTCATACAACCTAAAATAATTTTGATAAGTAATAGTTGCCACGGTCTTAGATTCCGGTTTAATTTCGACACCTTCTTTTGCCTCTACAGCTTGATGTAATCCATTACTCCAACGATTTCCAAATAATAATCTACCTGTATTTTGGTCAACGATAATAACTTCTCCATCTTTAACAACATAATCTCTATCCTTTATAAATAATGCTTTAGCTTTTAATGCGTTTTCAATATGATGCACAGTTGCAAAATCTTTTTCATACAAATTTTCTACACCTAACTTACGTTCAATCTTTCGAATACCAATTTCAGTAAGTGTTACAACCTTAAATTTTTCGTCTATTGTATAATCTGTTTCTTCAACTAATCCTTCAGCTAACTGTGCGAATTTCGTATACATTTCAGGTGGTAAATTTTTAGATGACGAAATAATAAGAGGCGTTCTTGCAATATCAATTAAAATATTATCAACCTCATCGACAATCGCAAAATTATGAGCATAGTAATCTCGATTTGGATTAGATTGAACAAGTTCCCAAACTTGTTGTTTCATATTATCTCTTAAAAAGTCAAAACCAAATTCGCTATTTGTTCCGTATGTGATATCACAACGATATGCTTTTAATCTTGAAACAGGTTTTAGATGAACCAAATACATATCATTAATATCCTCGTTTGTATATTCAGGATCATACATAAATGCTTCTTCATGCACAATTACCCCAACTTTAACACCTAACATTTCATATACTGGTCCGTACCAACCAACAGCGTGTTTAGATAAATAATCATTTGGAGTAACTAAATGCGCACCCTTACCTGTAAGTGAATTTAAATACAACGGCAGTGTGGCAGTTAAGGTTTTTCCTTCACCAGTTTTTTGTTCAGCTATTCTTCCTTGATGCAATACAATACCAGCCATTAATTGCACATCTCTATGCGGTTGGCTCATTGTTCTTCTCGCTGATTCTTTTACTAAAGCGTATGCCTCTGGCAAAATTTTATTTAATTTCTCATTTACCTCATCATCAGTTAAGTCATTTTCTCGCAATTCTTTTTGCCATTTACTAGTCTTTTCTTTAATTTCTTCGTCTGTTAATGTCTTAAATTCATCCTCATATGAATTTATCTCTTTAACAATCGGTTCAAGTTGTTTCAGTTTATAATCATTACTGTCAAGTAATTTCCCAAAAATTTTATTAAACATAATTAGTAATTATATTACCTACTATAAAATTATCAACAAAACAAAATTAGATTCTATTAATTTGGTGGAGTTATTGGTTTTGTTGTAGATGGTGCGGGTGCCATTGTCGAAGCATCATCTTTAACACACTTATTAAATTCTTCAACAACTTCTGGCGGTACTGCTATTATTCCATCTTGACTTTGAGCTTTCATCTGCTCAAATTGTTCCTCTGATATGTTGTACTTTTTTCTTATTTGTGTAACACAATCTTGTTCTGTCTCTTCTATTTGATTCTCAGTAGACTTCATTGAATACAGCAGAAATCCTCCCATCATTAATACTAATAAAAATAATAATCCTAATGCTTTTAATAATGTTTTGTCCATATTAGTTTTAATATATCATACTTAGTATAAGTCAGGTATATGCATTTTTTCTTATGTAGATAGGTTATTTGAAAAGTGCAACATAAATAACCAAAACACCCAATAAAATCCTATACACTATGAATAAAGTTAAACTATGATTTTTTAAATATTTAACCAAAAATGCAATGGATAGAATTCCTACAACAAATGACACAATTGTACCAACTGCTAATAATTGCAAATCATCTGAAGTCATATCTACTAAATCTCTTGATTTTAATAATGCAGCACCCAAAATAACTGGTGTAGCAAGTAAAAATGAAAATCTGGCCGCTTGTTCTCTAGAAATTTTTCTAAACATTCCAACTGATACTGTAATCCCTGATCTTGAAGTACCTGGGATTAAAGCAATAATTTGACTTAAACTTATCAATAAAGCATCTAAAAATTTCAAATTTTTTAATGTGGAAATAATATCAATATGTCTAGATTCAATGAAATTCATATATCTATCAGCCATAATCATTACAATGCTCATTAATATCAACATAATTCCAACGAGTAGGGGAGATCTGAAAATATGTTCTACCGTATCTTCTAATAAAAAACCCGCAATTCCAACAGGAATAGTTACCAATATGATATAGATAAACAATCTGGACTGATGTCGCAATGTGTGTGTAGCCGTGGTTTTTAGCGGCTGTTTCTTACTAAATGCTACTTTCATAATATTTACCAAATCCTGAGTTGTAGAATATATCATATTAAACCAATCCTTAAAGAAATATATAATCACAGCTAATGCAGTTCCAAAATGCAATGCTACATCAAATACTAAATCGTGTGGTTCCCACCCTAATAAATAAGGAAATAAAATCAAATGCCCTGACGATGAGATAGGAAGAAACTCCGCAATTCCTTGTACAATTCCAAGTATTATCGCTTCGTATAGAGTCATCGTATTTTCGAAATGGAGATGTCGTAATATCTAAAAGGCGCAGATATTAGAAATCCTAAAACAGCTCCTGCTAAAACATCTACTGGATAATGGGCTCCGACAATTACTCTTAGTGCTCCAACAAATAATGCTCCAAAAAATAATAAAACTATGACAAGAATATTTTCAGACACCTCTACCCTATCTAAATGAGTACTTTTATCCCCTTCCCTCTTTCTCTTTATAAAAGACAAACTATGACAAGAAAATAAAAAGAAAAAAAACGCTGTAAATACTATAGTAGAATGTGTAGATGGAAAACTTGAACCTTCAAATCCTTTAATAACACCCAATTCTGGCCTTGGCTTTGCAATAAAATATTTTAAACCTTCAGAAATTGCAGCAGCTAAGATTAAAATTCCAATATAATCTAAAAATTTATGCCTAAACCTTCTAAAGATTAGAAAACCTACAATAACCACATACACAAATATCGCAAAATTATCTATAAAATCAAAAAAAGTCATTTGAATCATAGTTAAAGTTTAACAAAAATAATATGTGTAACAATAAGAAAAGGGGCATTTTTTACTAATGCCCCTCTTTTTTCTTCATCATTATTTATTCTGGTTCAATAACATCAAAACCAGTATATTTTCTTAATACCTCAGGCACCACAACTGACCCATCTTTTTGCTGATAATTTTCTATCAATCCTGCTAATAATCGTGGAGTTGCTGCAACAGTATTATTTAATGTATACATATATTTCTTGTTTCCATCTTTATCTGTATATCTCATATTTAATCTTCTTGCTTGAAAATCTAGAAAATATGAATCGGAATGGGTTTCTCTATATTTACCTTCACCTGGAAACCAAACTTCTATATCATACTTTTTTCTTTGTCCTGCTCCCATATCTCCAGTACACATAAGTAATACATGATATGGCAACCCAAAATCTTGCAATATCTGTTCTGCATAACCAAGCATTCTGTCATGCCATTCCCTTGTTAAATCTTCCCCTTGCGGTAATAAAACTACTTGTTCTACTTTATTAAAATAGTGAACTCTAAAAATACCTTTTGTATCTTTTCCGTGCGAACCAACTTCTCTTCTAAAACAAGGAGAAATTCCGACCATTTTTACCGGCAATTCTTTTTCATCCAAAACTTCATTTGCATGATATGCTGTCAACGAAACTTCAGCTGTTCCTATTAAGGCCATATCATTTTCTATGCCATAATGATCTTCTTGCCCCCAAGGGAAATATCCTGTTCCAACTAACCATTCTTTTTTTACCATTACAGGTACATTCATCGGTGTAAACCCTTGTTTAATCATAAAATCATACGCATACCTTAATATTGCTTGTTCTAAAATCGCACCTTTTCCAGTCATAAAATATGCTCTAAATCCACCTATCTTAGTTCCCCTTTTTGTATCTGCTAACTTTAAATTTTCTATTAATTCAACATGATTTTTAGGTTCAAAATCAAAATTTGGAATTTCTCCAACAACTTTAATCTCTACATTTCCAGACTCATCTTCACCAATAGGTACATCATCAGCTGGAACATTTGGCACCCATAACATAAGATTATCGAATTTTTCTTTTAATTCTCTATATTTTTCTTCAAGTTCATTTACTTTCGGTTTAAGCTCAGTTGCTTTTTCAATTAATGGCTTCTTTTTTTCGAGATCTTTTTCAAACTTTATTTGTTTATCTAATTCATTTCTTTGTCGTCTTAATTCATCCAGCTCTTTACTAATTTCTTGTAATTTAGTATCAACTTGTAATAGCTCGTCAATATCAACCGTACCTTCTAATTGTTTAACTTTTATTGCATTTTTTACAACATCAGGGTTTTCTCTAATAAACTTAATGTCCAACATATAAGTTATTTTCAGTTTTATATATGCATTATGTGGAATTCAAACCTATAAATTCCACCAATACACAGATAAAACTACAACACACTCTTAATTTAAAGAGCAAAAATTATATATAAACTTATATGGAGACGATTATAATAACCGCGGTGCCACTCCATTTCCTAGTTAACAACTAGGCACTTTGTGGAATATGCGTTTCGTGCATAACCCGTTTAGGTTAATCTTACTAAAAGTAAGTTTTCCCTAAATGCTCAAAAGGCGCTACCCTTTATCATCGCACTTTCATTATATTATACAGATTTTCTTAATTCAATGATTGCGTGCTTTAAATCCTTTACTTCTTTTACAGAATCTACTTCTTTTTCTTCTTCTGTAACGGTATGCTTAAGCATTGCCAATAAATTTTGATATTTTATTAATCTTTTAGACAATTTTCTAGGCATATCTCTATATCTTCTACTGAAAAAAATCTCCTTCATTTTTAACTAAAATCTTTTCTTCTTTAGTTACAATACTATCGTGTTCACCTAATAAGTTTTCAACAATCATTTTTTGTTCCCAAATTGCAGATTTAACACCTCCCAAATTACAATCCCAAATCATCAGAATGCGATTGCATTGCTTTTAAAACTATATTAATAAATGTATCAATTGGAATGTTTAATTTAGTTTCGCATTGTTCAATTTGTTCTCTTTCTACTCCTTTTGCAAATGCTTTTTGTCCCCATTTCTTTTTTATTGATTCTAATTTAACTGCTGACAGTTTTTTTTCAGGTTGAACTAACGCAACAGCGACAATAAATCCTGTTAATTCATCACATGTTTCTAATGCCCATTCCATTTGGGTTTGTGGCTCTCGTAGGCCAGTTCTTTTGTTATTGTGTGACATTTCTGCAAGATACAATGGATCACTTTCAGATAATCCTTCATTTTTTAACCACTCTAAAGTTAAAAGTGTATGATTATCCCAATCGTCTTTTGTTAACTCATAATCAGAATCATGTAAAATACCTAAAACTTCCCATGTTTCTTTATCTGGTGCATTATCTTCTAACATATTGTTTTCTTTAAGGTAGTCATAAATTGCACTCATTGCATATCCAACTGCATAAGAATGTCTTCTTAAGTTTTGATTTTGCATGTGTTTATGTAATATTTCCAAAGCCTTTTCTTTAGTAATTTTTGATGTGGAATTATCAGGTTTTTCTTTACTTAATGAAGATTTTTTTATATCAGCATTATTATCAAAAGTTTCTGGTTTTGATTCTCGATTTATAGAAGTTTCTCTTTCGTAATTACGCAAACCATAAATTTTTCTTGTGACATCACTAATCTCAAATTTAAGTTGAGGAAATGGCACGCCTTCTCTTGCTGAAACATCTTCTAAAAACCAAAAGACTCTCTCACTATGTCCATAACCAAATGTAGGTGGCATACCATATTCAAGCATTTCAACATAATCTATATCTAAAAATTGTGCTTCTTCATCACCCTGCTCTCTTAATTTTTGTTGTTCCATAAATCTTTCAAACTGATCTATTGGATCATTAACTTCAGACCACCCATTACCTAATTCGCTTCCTGCAACAATTGGCTGAAACCTTTCTACCATATTCGGATTTTCTAAGCTTGGTTTTTGCAACGGTGATAAATACTTTGGATGATTTATTAAAAACGCAGGCCCTGCAATTTCTTTTCTTACATTTTTCCATAGGGTATCAACAACTCTTGGTATATTAAAATTACCTTCTACTTCTATTTCATACCTATCTACAACTTCTCTTAGTTCTTTTTCTGTAACTTTATATATATCTTTAATATCGTACTTTTCTTGCATAATCTTAGCAAAATCTATAACTTCCCATCCATTAGAAAAATCTACTGTAAAACCTCTTATTTCAAAAACCCTTTTACCATCATAAACTTTATCAATTATATAATTAAATAAATCTTCTACTAATTTCATACCTTGTTTCCAATTTGCATACGCCCAATAAAATTCCATTGCATAATGCTCTGGTAAATGCTCATCTGATAGGCCTTCATTTCTAAATCGCGGGCCAATATCATAAATTTTTTCATACCCAGCACCAATTAATCTTTTAAGTGGAAGTTCGTGCGAAATTCTTAAGTAAAAATCTTCATCAATAGCATTCATATGGGTGATAAATGGTACAGCATCACCACCACCTGGGATATGTTCTAATACAGGAATTGCCATTTCAATAAACCCATGTTTATCAAAAAAATCTCTGTGTGCTTTCCAAAACAAAGCTCGCCTTATAAACCTTTCATAAACATCTCTATTAACATTAGTATCAACATATCTTCTTCTAAATCTAATTTCTTTGTCTTTTAATTTTTTGGGAATTGCACGCAATGTCTTAGTTAATATTCTCAACTTTTTTGCCTCAACAGAAACCTCACCAGACTTTGTCTTTACCACATTGCCAGTAACCTCAATAAAATCTGATTCGTCTAATAAATGCAACTCATCAAAATTTAATTCACTATTATCATGATTTGCGTTTTGTAAATTTTCTGATTTTATATAAATTTGTATACTACCTGAAGCATCATATATATCGATAAACATTAATTTCCCATGTTTTCTTATTGATTTTATACGTCCAGCCACTGTAACTTCTTTACCCTCTAATTCATTATACCTTTCTTTAATTTCAGCATTATCTGTATTCTTAAAAGAATCGGATGGATATGGATTAACACCCAGTTTTTTCAATTCATTCAATTTATCAATTCTAATTTGTCTAAGTTGTTCTAATGGTAATTGTGTTGTTTCACTTGTATCCATGGTTGAATTATATAGGTATAACGCGATTAAGACAATCGCACATTAATGTAATAAAAGAAAGAGGATTCTTAAACGCGTTTCAAACTAAAGTAAATTATTTGATTTCAACTATTGTATATCTAACCTTAGTAGCTGGCGTTTCAACTTCAACCGTATCCCCCACCTTTGCCCCTAACAAGGCTTTACCTAATGGTGACTCATGTGAAATATGTTTCTTTTCAGGATCTGCTTCTTCACTTCCTACTAATTTAAATTCATGTGTATCATCTTCAGTTTTAACTACAACCACATCACCTAAATCCACTTTACTTTTATCAGAATTTTCTACGACCTTCGCATTTGATAATATATCTTCAATTTCAGCTATTCTATTTTCCATTAAAACTTGCTCTTCTACAGCCGCATCGTAAACATTATTTTCCAAAATATCAGCATCTAACTCTCTTGCTGCTTTTATTTTTTCTGCAACATTAACCATATCAATTTCTCGCAACCGATGTAATTCTTCTTTTAGTTTTTTGTAGCCTTCTGGTGTTAAAAAATACTTTTTTTGTTTTGCCATAATGAGAATAGATGAGATCAAAACACAAATTAGTTTAAATTAGTATAGTGATCTCGTAAACTAATCACTAATACTAACTGATCTCAATAATTTTATAGGTAACTTTACCTACTGGTGCATCAAATTCAACATCATCGCCAACTTTTTTACCAAGCAATGACTTTCCTAGTGGCGATTCATGCGAAATTTTATTATTTTCAAAATCGACTTCTTCTGGACTAACAATATGGTATTCGATTTCTTTATCAACCACCTTTACCTTTACTTTACAACCTAACCCTACTACACCGCTATCCTTTTCAACCTCCACAACTTCTGCATTTTTAAGTAATTCTTCTAATTCTCTAATTCTTCCCTCAATGAAAGATTGTTTTTCTCTTGATGCAGAATAATATCCATTTTCCCTTAAATCTCCCATTTCTCTCGCAGATTGAATATCAGCAATAATAGCTGGTCTTTGAACATTTACTAAATCGTCATATTCGGCTTTTAGTTTTTTATAGCCTTCTTTTGTCATCATTATTTTTTTGTCATCGTTTTTTTTGCCGCTCATGGTAATTCAAACCGATTACAATACAAAAAGCCTTATAGTTTTATAAGGCGTTAGCATATAATCTTGCCACATAATTCTATCTATTTTTACAAATTAGTCAAGAACGCCCCTCAATAGTATTGTATTAGCTCCATTTTCTTTATTCTATACGATGTAAATGATAGGAAACAATATGATTGTATTACACCAAACCACTATTTTGACTGTTAAATAAGCACATTTCGGCATAGTATCAAATTCTAATTCATTACTAACTAAATACAAAATTATTTATTTGAAAAAAATGCGTTTATGGTAGAATATTCTCACATGACCCCTTCGTCTAGTGGCCTAGGACACCAGGTTCTCATCCTGGAAACACGGGTTCGAGTCCCGTAGGGGTCACCAAATAATACATTGTCGATCTTCTTAACTCGATACGCGAACCCGCAAAGCATCACAACTTTAAAAGTATAAAAATCAAATATATAATAAGCACATAATCATTCCCCATATTTTTCAATTAAAAATCCTAATAGTAAACCAAATACCAAAGTTGAAACAGTCATGGGAATTATCGCAGCATAATTATTCCACCAAACCAAAAAAGCAATTGGAATCATAGTTATAACTGCAAGCAATAAGCCTTTTATATATCCCTTTAGATTTACATTTGTAATTGAAATTAAATATCCCAATATCACCCAGTGAAAAAAAGCGGAAAAATTAGCGTCACATGGCATCTTTTGAAAAATCATTGGAATAATGTCTATAATGCCAATAATCACTCCTAATACAATTCCAAGCTGTGTTCTTTTCATACAATCACAATAACACTTGAAAAAAGAACATACAATATATATAGTACCGATTCTTAAACTTGAGCCTTTAACATTGCCATAAGTTTGGTATACATTCTCAAATTATGAATTGTCGAAAGTCTTCCTGCTAAAAAATCTTCTATCTTAAATAAATGATTTATATAACCTTTTGAATGATTTTTACAAGTATAACAATCACAATATTCACTTATTGGAGAATCATCTCTAACATATTTTTCTTTAGTAACATCTAAATATTCATACCAGTTTGATTCCTCAAATATATTTTTTATTGAACTTGGATTTTTATTGAACACATACAGTCTTTTATGTCTTGCATCTCTAGTGGGTAAAACACAATCAAATATGTTATACCCCATTGCTACAGAATCTACTATTGCTTGGGGGTTTCCTATACCTAAACCATATTTAAATTTATTATTTGGCATTATGTCAGCAACAAACTCAATTATATCCATATCTAATTTTCCATCTTTTGTAAACGTCCAACCACCTAAGCCATATCCGTCAAAACCTATTTTCTCTAATTCTGTAATACATCTTTCCCTTTCTTTTTTATTTGTTCCTCCTTGTACTACTCCAAATAGCATTGGTCTTGTTTCCTCTGTATATCCTTTCGTGTCACATATTTTATTAAATTCATCCTTACATCTTTTTGCCCATTCAATTGTATAATCAACACTTTTTTTTGTTTCATCGTCATCAGCATCAAATGGAGTAAAATAATCTAAAACAATCATTATATCGGAATTTATTTTAGATTGAATTTGTATTGCTTTTTCTGGGGAAATCATATATTTTTTTCTTCCCCCTTTAGTGTCTAAATGAAAAGTTACCCCATCTTTTGTAATTTTTCCGAGGCTTGGGTTTCTGTGAATTAAAGAAAAAATTTGAAAACCTCCCGAATCAGAAATAATGCCACCCTTAAAATTCATAAAAGGCTTAATCCCACCAAAAGAATCTAAAACAGTAGGCCCCGGCCTTGAAAGTAAATGATAAGTATTAACAACCAACCCCTCAACCTTAGCATTCTTCAAATCATCAGAATCCACACTTCTGATAACTCCTCTAGTTGCATCTGGAAAAAATATTGGAAGCTTTAATTTTAATCCTCGTAAATTTATTTCTTTTAACATGTGTACAAAGATTAATACGATTCATCGTAAAATTCAATATCACCTGTTTTTGTATCAAATATTACATACTGAAATAAACCATATTTCATACAACCTGTATTGTGGCATCTTGTTTTATCATCCCTTTCTTGTGCATGTGTATGGTTGTAAAAAACTAACGGTTCTACACCAAACTCTTTTAATTTAGCTTCTTTAAATCTATTATTTGTACCTTTGTGATACCATTTTAGAAAATGTTTGCCAAATATTTTAACAAGAGTACCCTCTATGATATTTCCAATTCTCCATAAGAACTTTTCTAACCAATCCGACATTTTTTGCCAGTGTGAACCATATACTTGATTGTCTCCATGCGTTGCATATACCTTATGATTACTAAAATCAATCTCATAAGTTTTTCCTTGTTTCACTGAAAAAAGTGTAACTCTATCATCACACCATTCTTTTTTATCATGATTACCATAGAGGTATATCGCACTTTTTCTTTTTAATACAGGAAACAATTGATTCCATTTAGATTTTGTGAATTCATCAAAGTTACAATACGCACTATCCCAAAAATCTCCGTTTATTATTACTTCATCCACACTGTTTACTAAATTAACAATTTTATTAAATTTAGCTTGATTAAATTTCGTTGATAAGTGTAAATCCCCAAATATTAATATTCGCATACCAATACAATAACATACAAACACTTCTATATGAACTTGATAAAGAAAAGGAAATTTACAATTCCAAAATGTGAAATATCTTTTATAAGAAAATTTTTAACAATAAATTTATGCATTCATATTAGCCCATGCCTTAGTATCTTCATTTTCTATTCCAATTTTAAATTCTATTGCCGTTTTAATAAACCAACTCAAATATGCTGATATCTTAACTTCATCACCAGCAGATAAGACCTTATCTCTATATTTTGCTAAACCAAATCTTAATCCTTTTAATCCTGCTTCAATTGCATCATTTTCTGGTAACTCATCGTTGTATGCCTTAGCAATCTTTTCAACAAGGTTAATCAAATATATAATCTCGTTTAATCCCTCATAATTTGCAATAGATAAATTTTTACTTTTA
This sequence comes from uncultured Candidatus Saccharibacteria bacterium, assembly GCA_964506905.1. Taxonomy (GTDB): domain Bacteria; phylum Patescibacteriota; class WWE3; order 2-01-FULL-39-13; family 2-01-FULL-39-13; genus JALWZX01. The sequence goes on along the minus strand of CAZDNW010000012.1, from coordinate 19,569 downwards.
AGAACATCGTCTAATTGTTCTTCTGATAGTAATGTATTTAAAATTGGTTTAGTTTTGTTATCTTTTTTATTTGAATCCATCATAAGTAAATTTTAATCTAAATAAACAAAAAAGTAAGGGCGAGATACATTGCGGTCTCTACGCGAAGAAATGTATCTCACCCATTACCTAGCTCGTCATCAGAATATACTGATATGTTGTTGATTAGTCTCCGAAACCTTCGGGAAGCGACTGGATATCGGTGATGCCCGAATCGCGCAAGATCTGGCTCAAGGCTTGAGAGGCATTGTCTTTGTAAGAAGGGTCCCGCAACTTGTCATTGTAATCGCCACGACCGGAATCGTCACGAGCAGTATGCCAAGCCCGTTCCACTTCACGGACACTACTGCCAGTATCTTTTGCGGCATCATGCTTATCGTAAGCAGTCATTTTAACCTCCTATAAGATGGGATGTCGCGTAGAGATTGTAATCCGCAGAAAATCATATTTTTTATATAACTTTCTGCGAACTACAACCTATTATTATTTAAATGTGCTAAAGTTTACTTAGAGCTAGGAACTTAGATCTAAGCTAAAATAATATGTTTATCAGATTGCTTTAATCTGCTAACATATATCTAGTTACAATGGTAATTTAAGTCCATTAACAAAAAATGAACAAAAAACATACAAAAACTAAACAAAAAAATAACAACACAGAACATAAAAAGGAAAAGCAACATAATTCAATACCTTTTACAAGAATAATTATCATTAGTGCATTAGTATTAGTTCCGGCATTCGGAATGTATATATCATTAATGCATTTTTCCAATCAAACAGCAAAAACACAAAACCAACTTGCAAAATTACAAGAATTACAAAATGGTTCTGTTGCAGGAGCAGAAACAAAAAAACCAGAAGTTGTTGACTTAACAAATGCATTCCCAATAATTGACAATGCAGAGATATCTGATGTAAGAAGGAGTGATAAAACAATCTCCTTAACGGTAATATCAAACAAAAACTATGAAGAAATTAAAAATTTTTACGATGATTACTTTTTTGAAAATGGATGGCAACAAATAGATGATGAAACATATACGAAAGACAATAAAACGCTTAGGATTATGATGTCAGACAAAATAATAAAGATGGAATTAACAAAATAGATTATTCCTTAGTACCAACTTTGTAAACTGCTCGCCAAGCCCTATAATTACTTTTGAATGTATCGTCATATATTAACGAATCATTTTTATCAAATACTTTTCTATTAAACACAACAGAAGCACCCCACACTGGGTGTTCAACTTGCACTTTTTTACCTTTTGGTAAAGATGGATCTTCTATATATTCTGGTGGAGGGGGTGGTGTTCTTGATAATATTTTTGGCTCTGTCATTTCTACTTTTCTACCATCATCTATTCCATATATCTTAAAGGCTAATCTTTGTTCGTCTCCATCAAAATCAGCCATTATCAATATATAACCTGGTGTATCATTTTTAAATCTTAAATCAATGGACGGACTATAAATAGTAGCGTCAATACCAACAGGTGATTCTTGCTCGTAATAGCTAACCCTATATGAATGAGCATGTCTTTCTATTATTGGAAGTCCAGCATCTAAGGCCGCTCTAAACATAGTTGTCGAAACCTGACAAACTCCACCTCCATCACCTAAAACAGTTCTACCTTTGCTAATTACCCATGCCGCTGTATAGCCTGTTTTACGACTGATTTCCCCTACTGCATCGTTAAACGAGAAGATTTCTCCTGGCGGAACTAATGTACCACTAACCCGTGAAGCTGCTAATCCAACATTATGAATTCTACTTTTTGAAGATCCTTTAAACCGTGATTTTCCTATACCTATTAAATCTTTAATATTAAATTCATTCTCAGTACTTGGAGCTTCAGTTATTTGAACTTCTAATTCTAAAGCATATGGATTAGGCTTGGTTTGATCTGTATTTTCACTTTTATCATCAGATACTTCTAACTTTGGATCTTCTGCAATATTTGAAAATAAAGATTTTTCAATTAAATTAGTTAAATTTAAGGTATTTTCTTTTATCTTCACCTTTACACCATTTTGTGCGGCTGTGAACTCAATGACTTTATCACCGTCAGTTATTAAAACTTGTCCCCTAGGATTTTTATCAACCTTTGCAGAAATTTCTTTTATTTTTCTTTTTACAGCATTTTCATCAGCGGTTATGTGGGCAACCCAATCGTCAACACTTATTCTTAGTAAACTTAGCAACTCTTCTTCAGATAAATCATATGAAAAATCATCATAATATAAGGTAATCCCGTTTTTTAGATAAGTATCGACATATGGTTTAACTGAATCCAAATCCTCTAATGTTAATATCGGATCTACTTTTTGTAATTTGACTTTTATTTCATTTGTTTCACATTCACCAGTCATACATATAGAAATTTGTTCAGCTAGTTCGTTTTCATCAAAAGTGTATCCTGATTTCCCATCAATTATTTTTAATTCTCCATCGACATAGACAAACTTTGGCTCTTTAACAAAATCTAGTGATTCTGCTCTTACCATACTTAAATAATTTTTTGCCTTGTTTTTATCATAAGTATAAGCAGTATCAATATAAACAGGGTGAAACATAGCGGAAATTTGAGTCTTTAAATTTTCTGTAACTGTACCGCTTCGGCCTACATTATATATATCTTGTGTTGTATCTATCGGTAAAAACTTAAATCCAATATCGTCCGGCGTAACAGTAATTACAGTGTCTTCTCCAATTTGTAGAATAACATTACCAACAGTTGGTACGTTAGTCGTTACTAAATCAGCAACCTCACTAACAGATTTGCCTGTCATTTCTATATTTCTATAAAACACTTTAGGAATAACTTTATTTGCGTAATACAAATGATAGCCAATAAACCCTAAGGCGATAATAATATACAAAAAATAAAGTAACTTTTTTAATTTTGAAAATATTACTTTGGATTTTGTAGATTTCTTTTTAAGTGTTTCTTGATCTCTTGCTTTTAATGTGGAATTTTTTGTCTTATTTTTATTAATATTAGAAGACTTCACAGTATTATTTTTATCGTTTTGTTCTGTCTTAAATTTTTCTTTACCAGTTGTGTTTTTTTTACGATTAAGCCCATTATGATTATTATCGTGACTTGTAGAAATGTGTTTTGTTTTTTTATCTGTTTTATTACTGGTCTTTTTTTTAGCAGGCATAGTAACTCTTTAATACAATAAGATTAATAACACCATTCTAACACGAAAAACATTACATTAAAATTTTATATATTTATTGCTGTTTTGTTTTATCCACTTGTGATGTTTTTTATAATCTGAATCCATTCGTTCTACCTCATTCCAAAATTCCTTTTTGTGATTTTGATATTTTAAATGGGCGACTTCGTGAATAATAACATAATTCATTACTGGTTCTGGAAATTTTATAATTTGCCAATTAAAGTTTAAGTTTTTCTTTGACGAACAACTTCCTAACCGAGTTTTTGTGTTCTTAATAGCTATTCTATTGTATGTATATCCGTACTTAACACACAAAGAATTAACCTTTTTAGTTATAATACTTCTTGCATATTCTCTTTGTTCTTTTTCTTTTTTTGAGATTTTCATACACGATTACTAAGTTAACATTTATCACTAATTTAAGAAACCCGTAAATTATTATGAATAAAAAAGGCGGTGTTTTTCACCGCCTTTTAAATTTCTTATGCAAGTTTTTTATTCTGGAATTCCTTGTTTATTTGATCGGGTAAGTTCAAAAATTTTATCATGATACTGATAATATGCATCATCTCCACCTAATAATCTTGCACAATTTGCTGCCACAGCTTCTTCTGTTGCAACTGGTTCGTGAAACGGTAATGTTAAGTCTCTGAATACATATGCAACTTTGCCACTTTTTACATAATTATCCTCAATTTCCTTAAGCGTAGTAGTTGAGTATCTCTTACAAAATGGACATTCATAATCAGAGAATTCCACAATATAAACATCCGCATCTTTATTTCCCCTAACTGCATCATCATCTAAAGACACATTAACTGTTTTAACTTCAATTGGATTACCAGTTTGATCAACCTTCATATTGTCGGGTAATGCTTCAATAGCCTTGTTTATATCCTTAGTTTCAACTAATGTATCTAATACAGGTTTAAACGCATCAAATGGTTGAGCCCCAACAAGTTTAACGGCTTCTATTTCATTGTCACCTTTTTTCACACCGAGGAAGAAAGTTGGAGTTCCGTTTGCCCCATAGGTTTTAGCTTCTTCAACATCTTTTTCTACCTCTGTTTTATCAAACTTTTCCATACATGCTTCAAACTTATCGCCATCTAAACCAATATCCTCTGCTATTTTTACATATTTAGCATATTTACCGCCTGATTCGGTTGTGCTATCTGCACTCTTACCACCAAGCATATTTGTCTTAGAACTATTTGTATATAAAACAGCTCCTGCAATTAATACACCTGCAATCAGTATTGCGATTGGAATAGCTAAATTAGATTCTCCTTTTCTTAACTTTAAAAATTTCATATTCTATTTCACCTCCACTTGAAAAATAATTAACTATAATTACTCTACCTTTTTATAATACATTATATACTGGAGTTGTGTAGGTCTAAATTTTCTATTTGTTTTTTTCTGCTATAACAATTAATCTTTTGTATGTAGTACCTGGGGGCCAGCAAGTCATAAGAGTTAATTCATTATCTTTTTTCCTTTCGCTATTTTTTAGATACTCAATTTTATCTTTATCAACTATCTTTGTTTCTTTTACTTTATATGGAATAACTTTTCCGTTATACACAATATAAATGTCATCACCTTTTTCCATCTTATTTAATAAATAAAAGATTGAATTATATCTGTTAGCATTATAAAAATTATCAGATGAATGAGCGAAAATAAATGTATTTCCGTTTTCATTCGGTAAAGCAGTGCCTTTTGCATGTGCCACCCCTTTTGTAAGAGCTTTTTGATATTCAGATGAGTTATACGGGTCTATATTTTCAATTACTTTAGCATTTGCTCCAATTTTAGGTATTACAATAGAAAAGTCTTTATCTCTAGCTACTATAACAAGCCTCTTTTTTTTCTTTTCAATATTTTCTTTAGGAATTTTAGAGTTTTCTTCTGGTTTTATAACAATTTCATCAATGCTTTCAACCAAATTTTTTGTTTTTTTATACTTAATTTCATCTCTTATAATCGGTGAAAATTGCACAAACAATAAGCTTAATGCAGTTAAAATTAGCAGAATTCCAAAAAATATTAGGTATTTGTTATTAATTTTCATGAGAATGTATTAGGCGGGAAAAAGTTACACTTTTTCCCGCCTCTTTAAATCTAAAGTATTAAGAAAATAGCTCCACCTAATAATAACAATGCAATTAATCCTATTATTATATTTCTAAACGAAAATAATGATTTTATTCCACCAGTATCATCAGAATTTTGATTGTCTGTGTTTTCTGTATTGGTATTATTTGTTTGGTCTTCGTTTTCTGTTGCGGCACCTTTTACTTCCCCATTTCCATCTGTTGCAATGCTGCCTTCTGCAACAACTTCTGCACCTTCTACACCGCCTTGTGCTACAGTGCTAGCTTCTGTAGGAACAATTATTGCCTCTGTCTCTTGTGTTTGTCCCGTTTCTTCTGTTTCACCTTCAGATTCTTTTACCTCTTCAACTATCACAACTTTTTCTTGAGCTACAACATCTGATGGATTTCCAGCACTATTAAATGCTCTTATTGCGTAGTATTGTGTATGTCCGCATTGTGAACCCGCAAGTGTGTCAGTATACTCATACTTCTCGTTCGGGTTTATTGATATTGTTTTTACTCTAGTACTTTCACCTACTGAGAATGTTGTATCGTCTGATCTATACACTTCAACATATGAGGTTTCACCATCATCAGCAGTTTTAAATTTAATCTTATACTCACAATTATTTTTCTTGTCTACTTCGAAATCTTTTGGTTCATCTGGGTTTGAAGTTGAATAATCAACCTTTACTCTTTCACTTGTTGCAGAAGCACCACTCACACTTTCGTTTTCTAACGCTTCAGCAGTTACCCAAAATTCATATGTTCCGTTTTTGTTTAAAACAGATGTGTTAGCATCACAAGAATCAGTGTTTCCTCCTGCCTTTAAGGTTTTTACTACATCAAATTGAGATTCTGTTCCATCAGGGTTTTTTACAAAACATGTGACTTGAACTTCTCTATTAGCTGTATCCACCGCAACAAATGTTAATTTAAATGGCTCGTTTGTTGGCGTCTTTGGTTGTTCAACCCTAACCATTACAGGATATTCATCGGCAGCATAAGCCGGCGTTTGAATTCCCATTAATAATAAAGATGTTAATGTTAAAGACGCAATCAACACTGCCACTATTTTATTTACCTTTTTAGATTTTGAGGATTTGACAACTCTCTTGGTCTTTTTTGCGGAAGTCTTACCTTTTCTTTTATCTACAACCACTGAATCTTGTTGTTTTTTCATACCATAAAGCAAACTTGCTGCACCTATTGTTAAAATTAACATTGCAAAAGCAAGTAAGTTTGCACTTGCACCGGTTGCTGGCAGCGCTGTTGTTGATGCTCCTAATACTTGGCCCTCTTCGGTAACTTCTTTTACTTCTTCTTTTTCTTCTACTTCTGCATTTGCTTTTGGTGAATCAGGTTCACTAGTAAATTCCACATCTGTACCAACAAATTTTTCTGCGACATAACCTCCTACTGGATCTGCTTCTGCTAATATTACTTCATTATTATCATCAATAGGTGTTGATTCTGCCCATGTGATATCTTTTAATACCCCTGGCTCTACTACACTTGTATCAACATTTGCTTTTAATGTTAATGTGATTTCTTCACCTTCTACATAAGGACCTGCCGGTGTTAAATCCCAAGTACCCGGTGAGTGATAAACAGCTTCTGATATAGATGACATATCTCTACCTGTAGAGGATTCTATTGTATATGATCCAGGTATATATGTAACACCTTCGGGCAATAAGTGAGTAATCTTAACATTATCAGCAAGTGCTTCGTATTCTTCTATCTCATCAAACCTAAGTTTTATTGTAAATGTAATTGGACTTGCAGATTCTAATGCCATTATAGATGCATCATTATATTCAGCAACTTTCATAAGTGGCTCCCCAGCATAATTTCCAAAATTATAATCTGTATCGTAAGTCTCATTTACATCACCTGTTAATGTTATTGAATAACATCCATCTGTAAATTCAGGAAATGATTGATTCCACCCTGGTTGTAAAACTTCACAAACTTTGTAAGTACCTGGATAAAGATTTGTAAATTCATAATAACCGTTTTCATCTGTAATACCGTTTAATTCCCCATCATCAAATATGCCATTATTATTAGAATCTATGTAAATTTCCCAACCTGACATTGCGGGCTCATCTTCACCCCAAGCACTATCATGGTTCAAATCATTAAATTTATAGCCCTTCATCAATCCAAGTTTTACATTTCCAAAATTGCATTCATAATGAACTCTATCTTCGACATCTTCAAATTCGCAACTACCTGTATCTGGACTAGTTTGTTCCCAACCGTTTTGATTTAACTCTCTCACTACATATGTGTTATTTGATGGTAAGACAAAACTGTAATATCCGTTTTTATCTGTATCTACAACTTTTTCTCCTGCATCCAAATTACCGTTATTATTTTCATCAATATAAATTTGCCACCCAGACATTGCAGGTTCGTTTTTATCCCAAACTCCATTATGATTTAAGTCATTAAATTTATAACCTTCTATTATTGACTTTTGAATTGCATTAAATCCAACGCAATAGTATGTCTTATTATTCATAATCGGTTCATCATGTCTTCTTATTTTGCCTATTCCATCTCTATTGTCATAATTTGCACCATCTGTATTACAATAAAATTCAGCACTATAATCGTCTTTGTTTGTTTTGCCGTTTAATCCGAAAGAAAATGGTATGTAGTTATCCTGCAATACTTCTCTTACCCAAATTAAGTTAATACCCTCTTCTTCTAATGGAACTTCTGCTACTGCGTATTCACCATTTACTGCAGGTCCAAATGTATTCCAACCTTGTGCTTCACCAACAAAATCATCAGCTGGAAAACTAACTGTACCTGCATATCCCCATTGAAATTTCCAATCTTTTACAACTTCACAATGGTTTTTTCTATCAGGATCTGCATTAAAAAAGTTATCAATTGTATTTTCGTTAATTGGGATACCACCTCTATTTGCACCCCAATTTGGTAAATATTTTTCATCATCACAAACTATTTTTGCTGCCAATACTTTAGCTGGCCTTATATCTCTATTTTCAATAGTAAATGTTTCTTCTAGGTCGTTTACTTCTACATTTCCTAACCCAGTTACATTTATATAACCATCCCTTAAAGTTTCTGATACCTCATAATCTCCATAAGGAACATTTTCAAATGTAACACAACCATTTTTACCTGTTGTACCAGCATAACCAGTATAGATATCAACGGCTATAGTACTGTTTTTATTATCAGAATATACATTATCGTATATATTGAATCTAAATTCACCTGAATAATTTGTATACCCTAAATAATATGTGTGATTGCTTGATAAATAATTACTCCAATTAGTTGGCATGTTATTTACCATAACCCCTAACCAACCTTCATGAGGAGGATTAAAATCATTTACATTTATCCATGGGAAAAATTCTTCACTACCACTATAATTATCACCTTTTAATCTTTGAGAATAATTTGGATCAGTTAAAAGTCCTGTGTTTCCCCTATATTCATATGTGCCATGTGCGCTTAATACATAATTGCCTTTTGGTAAATATGCAGAATGCACACTTGCCCCGCCTTGAACTGGTACACTTATATCTTTTTGCACTTCGTCTCTTAATAGTTGCACATTCCAACCTTCTAGGTAATTGTCTTTTGTATCTACCTTACAAACAGTTACATTAGATTTTAAAACTTTAACAGGGCAACTTGCTAAGTCATTTATATTGCTTGTTGAGGTACTTATTATATTAACCGAACCATTATAGTCGAAATCAAATAAACTCTCATTATCATCTGTAGCGTAAAATTTGTCTTTAAATACCATTCCAGTTGATTCAATATCAGTATCTGATACTACTTCCGCATTTAATGTATATAGATTTACCTTATAAAGATTTCCTCCCTTTACATGAACATACATATCACCTTTATTATCAAATGATAAATCTCCACCTGGTTTTGTAATTCCTAATACTTTGCCTAGTTTTGTTGCCTGCCCTGTTGTAATATCAACTGTATATAAAACAGAGTTTGAACTCATCGCATACAAAACACCATCTTCGTTAAATGCTAATTTATCTATTACACCATTAATGCCTGTGTTTCCTACTACTACATTTACTCTAGCATTAATATCATAATAAGCTAATCTTAACCCTTTTTTACCTGATGTATTATATCGTTCTATATAATAAACATTTCCTTTGCCTGGTTGAGATGCAGCTGCTGATGTGCCGAATTCCAGCTCATCTATTATTTGTTCATCACCATTTTGTAGATTAATCTTATATATATAACCATCATTGTTTACCGCAAAATCATTTGTACACGCTTCTAATGCACAACCTAGATGATGTAAACTTACATTTATTTGGTCATTTGCATTTGTTACACCAAAGTCAAACGAAACTGTCTTTAATGAATCTTGATTATAAGAATCTGGATAACAACCGTTACAGGTTTCAAGTGCATAATCACCTGTTCCTTCTTCTATATTATCTACCGCAGTCTTATAAAATTCAATTTTACCTTTAAATCTTTGAAACTTATCATTATCTTTAAATTCCAATAAGTTTATTGATAATTTATTTCCGTCATAAGATAATACAGCACCTTCATCTCTATTGTTTGTTGTAGGTGTTAGTTCAAACCACTCACCTACATTAACAACTTTATCACCGTAAAATATTTTGCCATCTACATCTGTATTCCAATCTGAATCTGTACTAATTCCATATTCTGTACTATCAACCAATCTTGCAAATATTTTTGTTTCGTCACAGTATGGTTTTACTGGTGTTAAAACCTCAGCACATTCATTTACAGAAAGTGTTAATGATCCGTTATTATCACTTAAGCAAGATTGATTATTGCAACCACTACCATACCAATCACCATACCAATCGCTAATTACAAATCTACCTAACACATCTGCTTGAGGATTAAAATACTTGGTATATACATGGTTGGAATTTATATTTTGGTCATCATCCCACATTATTACTCCCATACCTCTACCAAGATCACCAATTATTGAAGTAACACCTTTATTAGTTCCCCATATACCTATATCTGATCTAGAATTTGCAAAATTATCTGTTGTGCCATATGCAGCATCTGCTTTTCTACCTTCCGTATTTGCATAAGAATAGGTTCCACTTGCTTTTAATAAATACCTTTTACCACTTTCAAAATTATGCGAAACTTCATTTGCCGTTTTACTTGACAAAGTAAATTGTGTACCAGTTGGAACCTCAACAGTACCATCTGGACATGAATTCATTCCGTCGTAAACCGGGATTAATTTACATTGAGATGTACAAAATTCACCTTCACCTACTCCACTGGTACCATCACATTCTTCACCGGTTTCAACTATTTCGTTTCCACAAACTGGTGGTAATTCGTATGTTATTGAACATTCATTACTCCATTCAGATACAGCTTCACCTAAATCTATTTGATTATTATTATTGGAATCAACCCAAGCTCTTACTCTAGAGCCATATGTTCCAGGATGACCTGGATTTCCACCAAAGGTTCTATAATTTGTATAAGGAGTTGTGTAAACTTCATGACCTCTCCATGTAGAAGAACCCGGCGTTGTGAATTGCCTTAAATATTTCAAGTTAGGGATATTCACTTGATTACCATTTTCATCAAGTAAATACCAATGTACAGAAACTTCATTTACATTTGTAACTCCACCAGTACAAGCAATTTCATTTTCATCAGGATAGTGTGGTGTTTCATATGAATCACCATTATCTTCATTGTAACCAGTTTGTTTTGGTGCAACTAAAATTGGTACTAAATTATCATCATCATTATTAACTCTGTTATAAAAATTAAATTCTGAATCTTCTGAATACTGACATTTATTATTTTCACCACTATCTTGATATACAGATACATTATCTATTAAAGCACCATACGAATCGCCATTGCCCATTTCTTGAAAAGTTATTTTTACTAATGAGGTATTTGAAACGAAAGATGCTGTTATAGGTGTCCAATTTATACTACTATCCCCACTATCCAAGAATGTATCTTCATACGAAATATTATTGTTATACACATCGGTTACAGTTACCTTTAATTGATTATCATCATGGTGTGGTCGTGGAGACCAGTCAAACGATAAATTATATTTTACTCCATTACAAGTCGGAAACATTTGATACAAATATATATTTGCGTTTTCACCGTTAACATAATTGTTTTGTGAGGTTCCCCAATCACCATCTAATTCTACATATTGATTATCACCATCATAAACCTTTTGAATTTCAACTCTTGGAGGCATTGGTCTTCGATATCCATCTTTTTCTTGATCACTTAGGTTGGTAGATACCCACGCAGGTGTCCACCCTAGCCCAGTATATCCATCTGGATATGTTGTCCAACTTGTAGATAATTTAGGAGTTTCAAAATCTCCGTTTTCAATTAAATTATCTTCTGTATAATAAACAGGATTTGAAGAAGTAAAATCAACTATATATGATTCTGGTTGCATATAGGTATAGTCAGTTCTACCAGGTTCTTCAAAAATTTTGTATACTTTTCCAAGCATTACTCCAAGATCATCATACCCAAACTCATAATATCCACTATTATCTGTAGATTTAGTAACACAAGTACCTTGAATAACATCACCATTTTCGTACTCACATACAGTTATATCCCAATCAGATATTGGGTGATGAGTTGGCTGACCTTGTTGCCCTGAATAAATATAATTGTATTTATGACCTTTTATCTTAAATGACCAATCTGTATAATCAACACTTCCAAAATTTTCAGTACTTACTAAATTTTCTATAGCATTACAAAATCCATGAGGATATGGTGAATATTTACAATCATGCCAAATCGTATCTTCTATTTCATTTGCAGTTTGCATATCTGCACCTATGCCATCTTTACCATCAAATTTAACTTCGGTTGCATCCACATCAGATTTAACTAAATTAAGAATACTAATTGATGGAAATATTCTCCCACTACTGCCTAATGTTTGGATTGTCATGTTATGTAAATCTAGTTTTTCGCCATTGGGTCCATAAACACCATAATTTGGATTTAATGTCGGCAATCCAGAAATGGCATTTACACAAGCTGGACCACTTGGGTTTGATAAACATATTTGCAATAGAGAATTAGAGATTAAATCTAAATCTGACTGCAATGTAATTCCAATTTCGTTATCCGTTAAATAATTATCTCCAACAAATTTTACACCTGTAATATCTGCACCTTGATTTGGACTACAGCTTGGACCAGCTTGCGTATAAAACGCTATGCCTGCGCCAGCATATCCACTTTGTGATTTAGTGTTTTTGACTACCACATTTTCAAATATAATATCTTTACTTGTTATATCATTATTTCCACAAACCGAGACAACACCTATACCATGAACCCTATAATTTTTAACAGTTACATTTTTAATTAAAACATTTTCAACACTATTAAGATCTAAACCTCTAACAGTTTTATTTTTCTTTTTGTTTGTTAGCTTAACATCTTCTATTGTAAAATTATTAACATTAGAAACTTTAAAATGAAACCCATATCCCAATCGTGATTGAAATCTTATATTTTTAATGGTTACATTGTCAGACTTTATTTCTACTCCATATGCAGGAGACGATTGTGATCCATTTGTGTTTGTTCTAACTGTTACATCATTAATTTTAGCTCCCATACCAACTAAAGTTAATTCTTTATTTACAATTAAATTTTCTGTATATGTATCCGGAGCAATCTCTATTGTATCTCCATCAGAAGCATTATTTATAGCTTCTTGTATTGTTGGATAACAGTTATTGTATGTCGTTCCACTTATAACACAAACATTACCTGATGCAGTTGCGCTTACATAAAATATTGTGAAGTGATCTAAATCTTTTATGCTAACTAGATCGTTAGAGACTTCCACATTATCTTCATTTACTTTATTGATTTCTTTTTTATCCTGTGACTTAACAACCTTTTCTAATGTATCTTTATCTTCGACATAATTTACTGATACAACATTTTCATCTACAGATTCTGATAACGGCAAAACCAATTCGTATTCAAAAGTCCCATTATCCATTCCCGAAGTAATATCATATGCATTATCGTCTACAGAATTAAGAGCTTCTTGTTGCTTTTTTGACAATTCAATTATTTCTACATCAATATATCTATCTTGTTCTTTATTATCTTCATCTATGTCTTTAAATTTTATTGTAGGAACTTTCTCATCATCTAGAAATTCAAACTTATATTCCTTTTGCGGTTCGACATAAATTCTGTATTTATTATCTTCTTTCTTTTCCCATTTACCGTATGTTATCTGTGTTTCCTCATTGGCTTCTTCATCGCTTTCATTTGAATTAGACTTCGTGTCTTTATTATCCTCATCATCCGTACTCTCTTTTTCTGTTTGATTATCTTTATTAGCAAGATCTGCATCCAGTGATTTATTGTCATTTGTAACATCAGATTCCTCATCTGTCATCACTTCATCGGTGCCATCAATAAAGGAATCATTGGTTTCATCAACATTAGGAGTTGATTCATTATCATCATCTTCTATTATCTTAGTATCTTCAATGTCATTATTTGATTCATCTAGAATTTCTTCATTAACTTCTTTATCCGAAGGTTTTTCTATATCGTCACTATCTTTTATAGTAATATCATTGCCTTTATTATCTTCCTTATCATTATCATTTGTATCTTCATTATCGTTATTATTTTCAGTCTCCTTTTGCTCTTGATTTTTATTTAACGTAGAATCGACATCTTTATCATTTGAATCATCAAAATTGGATTCTTCTAATAACACCACTGAATCATCTTGTTGTGCATAAATATTGGAAGGATAAACATAAAATATAGGCAAAAAAGTTTGAATTAACATTGACAATATTGCAATGTAATTTAGTAATTTAAACATTGGGATTTTTTTCATAAGTAATAAGGACAAGTAGTTAAATAACTACCACTAACTATAAGATACTCTCATAAACTTTTTTTGTCAACGGTATCAAGCCATTGCTTAAATATATGATAAAGGCTTTCAGCACCGTAAACTTCTTCTTTAGGGAATTCAAATTGATCCGATGGGTACATAACAAATCCTAGATTCTGTGTGCCACCTAGCCCCCCATGGAAACCAATCAATTCTTCAAAAGCTGCTCCTTCATTATTGTCCTCATCATAAAAACTATTAACTAAGATATCTGGACAATTATCAAATGTATGTATCCTTAATACAGATTGCTTAGCATATTTACCAAATGGTTTAAGTGGATCTTCACCTTCAATTTCTCCGGTTGTTAAGTTATGTTTTCCGTCTTTACTTATAACAACTGCATGGTTGTCTCTATTTTTAACCATTATAAAACCTATCCCTTCATGCTTTACTAAATCATCTAAAAACCCCGAAGCTTTATTTTCAATTTCTTCGTAATCTATTCTTTCTTTATATTCTTTAAAGTATATCAATCCTAAATTCCCAGAAGCTAAAACAATTACATCTTTTTCTAATCTTTCATCCATTTCTTCAGATAATTCACTGTCTTCTTTAATATCCTTACCTTTTATTGTTGGTAAATCATCATCCTCCAATTTATCTAGTGCTTTGTTAATTTGTTTATCAACTGTACTACCTTCTTTTATAATAGTTGATAAAACCGCTTTAACATTACTTACACCTTCATCGTTGCTTAAATATCCGCTAACATTGAAATTATTCTTTAATATATTTCTAACATAATCGCCCAAGGTATACCCATATCTTTGCTTGAATGTTTTTCCTCCTGTTTGCCCGTGATCTGAAAGAAGTACAACATTATATTTT
This sequence comes from uncultured Candidatus Saccharibacteria bacterium, assembly GCA_964506905.1. Taxonomy (GTDB): domain Bacteria; phylum Patescibacteriota; class WWE3; order 2-01-FULL-39-13; family 2-01-FULL-39-13; genus JALWZX01. The sequence goes on along the minus strand of CAZDNW010000012.1, from coordinate 4,404 downwards.
CTCGGTGCTTCTTTTATTGCAAATTTAAGTCTTCTAAATTGTTTATCTAATTTACCAAGAGTTTTATAAGCATCATCATCTTCTATTCCCGAATGATGTGCAATTTCGTCATAAGCCGCATACGTGGAATATATAACATTAAATTCTCCTCTATATATATCATTAATAAGTGCATATGTATTTAAATCTCTCATGAAAACAGTCATCGCTGCACGAACAAGCGGATATATTCCACCTCTTTTTTCGCCACCTAATCTTGGCTCAATATGTTTTCTTTTTTGTCTTAATCTGCTTCTATATTCCAAAAATATTTCAAATATAAATAGTATAAAAGTTCTTGAGAAATTGTACGGGTGCGAAAAATAAGTTATCAAAACTCTATTATATACATTCTTTAATTGCTTTATTTTACTTAAAGTAAAAAGTGTATCACTTGCATCACCTGAATACATATTAACCCTACTAGCACCGTTAATAGATAACAATCCTTCACCGTTCGATAATTCTTCTTCAATTCTAGGAGTATCATCTGGATCAGAAGATGTAACTACTTTATGGTTGTTTTTTCTATCAACCCATCTAAATGCAGGAACATTTTTATTGTTTCCTAACAAAATTCCCGCTTGGCTTGCACTTGTTTGTGAAGCCATTTCTGTAACCCAATGTACTAGTTTATAATTACCATTTTCTAATAATCCTTTTAATGTAGGCATCTTACCCATCTCAATTGCTTTTTTTATGATTGGATAGGCTAATCCATCAATCTCAACAAATATAATCCCTGGTTTTTTATTTTTAAGTTCTTTTTCCTTTTCTTTATCTACTGTGTTTTTTCTGTTTGTTCTATTTAAAACATATCTATAATATGAATAATCGTCATCAACTGAAAATATTAAATTAAGTATCATAGTAACTACAATGATACTAAGTGTTACTGCAATACCTTCTGTAATAGTTCCAACGGATACTCCTTTAATTAAGTAACTCGCAACTGCGATAAATATTCCATTCAATATCAATGAACCAAATCCTAATGTTGCAAGAACGAATGGAAATGCTAATTTAGAAATTAATGGCCAAATAAAAGTATTTAAAAGTCCTAAGATAAATACAAATAAAAATAACGAAAGCCAATCACTAATATAAAATCCATCTAAAAAGAAATCCGTAACAACTACAGGCACAAATGCCATTATCATTAAAACTATAAATCTCTTTAGATATATTAATGGTCTTATTCGGTTTCTTGGGGCATTATCTTTTTCTATTATTTTCATATTCTAAAACATAATACACTATTAATAATAAGGTAAATAACGCAAACACATCATAAACTACCAACCTCCACCTCCGCCTCCACCACTGCCACCACCTACAAAGCCGCCACCAAATCCTGACGATGACGATGAAGATGAATAAGTTGCAGAAGTTGTAATTGTGTTTGCAAATGCAGAATTAAAATTAGAAATTGATCCAAGGTCATTTAACCCGTTTCCGATTATCCAATAATTTAGCATCTTATTATTATCCATATTTTCTTTCATAAATTCGTCAATTACATTTCTAAATTTCTTAGTCCAAATTGGTTCTACATCCAATGCTACCGCATATGGCAAGTATTTTTCGTATGTAGACATATTTTTGGGAACTTTACTGCTTATTTCCGCATTATATCTATCTTTTTCTGTAATTGTTAAAAATTTTATCAACCCAAGTATATGCATCTCTATTTCACTTCCTTTTTTTGTTCTTGCGTATAATGCATTTCCTATTAATATTTGTATGACAACAAGTAATACCCCTGTATACAATACTATGAATTCTGAATCTGCTCTATCAAATAATAAAAATAATATAAAAAGCAAGACGCCAATAATTCCAAAAATAATTTTTGCTTTATCTACATAACTATGGATACGATTTAGTTTAGTATCAATTAGCTTCTGAATAGATAACCCAACGGAAATCAATATAATAAATACAACAATAAATGATCCAGCAAAAAACAGTACATATAAGGTAGTTACTATTATTGGTATTATGTAGTATTTTATATTTTCCGTAAAATATTCACTTTTATAATTTTTATCTAAGAATTTTTTAAAAGCTTTTACTACTTTTTGAACAGAAGAATAATTTGTTTTACTAATTTTAAAGTCAGTTTCTGTACTAAACATACTATCATACAAATTTTGTTCTTCAGGATATAAATTAGATGGGGCTTCTTTAACTTTTTCTAAAACATATTCTTTTTTAGAGACAGCATTTATTTTAAGTACACCTTTTATAGCCATATCAATAATAGCTGAAGTAAATTGTTTATCGTTAAAACCCATTTGGTGGATAAAACCGGCGAGTGCTGGTGATACATCTTTTGGTAATTCATATTCAGGAATTACCACTTTATTAGCATACGGGTCTCTACCCTTAAACCACCAAACAATAAAATAGTATCCAAGAACAAAGGCAAGTACAAAAATACTCGAGAATAACCAAATGTTATCCATTATAAACATCATAAATTTTTCATTTTGAGTAGGTTCATGTACATAACCTTTTGGCCAAGACACTACAATTGTCATACCAGTATACGAACCTAATGAATTGTTCGTCTTAAATAACACATAGGTATAGCCATCTCTAGTAACCGATTTAGCTTCGTAATCATCGTTTGATTCTCCAAATTTCCCAACATATGCCTTGTACTTAACCATATCTTCTGTAACACCATCAGGCAATTGAACCAACACTTTCGCGTTCTCTATAGGAAACATCCAACTATCACCTATGGCATCATAATAAATTTCATCGTGATCTTCAAAATATCTAACATGACCTTTTGTATTGTATTTTATTGTAAATTCATGCCATCCTGGTAAAATTAGTTTTTCTGAATCTCCAATGTATAATCTTTTGCCTCCAGTTATTTTTGATATATAGTATACAATCGGAAAATTATCCATTTTCACTTCTAAAACATTAAAACTAGCACTTTTTTTGGTACCTTTATCATCAGAATATTTAGTCGGATAATCTCTATAGATACCATGCCTAATATTTATATTCTTAGCATAAACCTTTATTTTTTCTGTAACTGTTAACGATGCGTCTTTATTAATTTTGATTGCAACATTATAGTCGGATATAACCTCTTCGGTCGGAACTTTATTATTAAAATTTCTTGTAGGCAAATTCTTATATCCATTTAGATTAGAATCTTTAGCAAAGGTCGGTGAGTGAAATAAAAATAAAGCAACAAAGGTTAAAAAGAATAAAAATATAAAATTTTTAGATAACTTCATATATATAATATATCACAAATAAAATGAGGGGCGACTTTAAGTCGCCCCTCAACCTGTCCAAAACACTGTCATTCAAAGAACTTTGGCGGCAAGTTTTTATCTGTTATTCATCATTCCCATTCCATATCCCATACCTTGTCTTGCTCCACTACCATCTCTTAAACCCATACCTCCCATTCTATTACCTTTGTCATTTTGGCCTTGTCTAAAATTTCTATATTGACTAAGATCAATTCCATTTTCCTGGGCCCATTTTTGCATTTCTTCTTTGTGTTCTTGAATCATAGTTCTTCGTGCTTCTCTGTCCATTAAAAATGGATCCATACTTCTCATTTTGTTTCTAAATTCTGAAGATTTATTTAGAATTTCTTGCTTTTGTGCCTCGGTTATAACACCGTCTTTAACTGCTTGATCAAGTTTAGTTATCATTCTCTCTTGATTAACAGATTGTCTTTGTATCCTTTGTTCAGACACATAATCTTTTGCTTCATCAGTGTTGCTAAAACCAAATTTGCTCATAATTCTCTCTAAGATACTCTGTGATTGTGTGTTATCTGTGGCAGCGTTAACTGGCGATAAAGCGGGAACCACAACAAACGGTGTTACTGCTAATGCAGCAATTAATACATATTTTGTTAAATTTTTGTTTGTCATGATTTTCACCTCCTCTTAAATTTTAAATTAAATACTTATAAGAAAACAAATTAACTTAGCAAATAAGTTAATTTAATCTCTTATGTTTACATTTTGACAAATGAAACTTAAAAGTTCCTTAAAATTAAGAAGCAGATTTAAATTGAACAGTTACTTTTGTACCTACATTTTTTTTACTATCAACTGAAATCTTTCCATCATGCAAAGCCACGATAGATTTAGCAATAGATAACCCTAAACCATATCCGTTTTCATTTCTAGATTTATCAGCTCTATAAAACCTATTAAATATCTTTTCTTTTTCTTCTTTGGTCATTCCTACACCATTATCTTTAATAATTAAATTTACGTATTTTTTATCTTTTTCAACTATAATTTTTACAATTCCCCCTTTATCGGAATACTTAATTGCATTATCTAAAAGTATAGAAATTAGTTCTTTTATTTT
>CAZDNW010000011.1:0-11053 GCA_964506905.1 uncultured Candidatus Saccharibacteria bacterium | reverse complement strand
TTTCAATGGTGGGCGAGCCTGGACTCGAACCAGGAACCTCCAAGGTATAAGCTTGGTGCTCTAGCCAGTTGAGCTACTCGCCCGCGTTTTGTGCGGTGTGTATAATCTTTTGAACCGTTTAGGTTACTCAAAAGATACACTTTGTGCTTGAAGGTTTAACTCTCAACTGCACCAAGCATTGTTATTTTACGGTATTTTGTCTGATTTTGAAAGTGGTTTATTGGGTTTTTATTCTTCTGATTGTATTAATTTTGTTTTGTCGTTTTTAGGCATTGCAACAACGCCATGAGAATCAATACTTTCTAGTATTCTATTTAATCCAACATAATCAATTTGTGGTGTTATGTATTCTATAAAGCTTTTCCATGTATCTTTTGACTGTTTAAATACTAAAACTTGTCCGATTACTGGTAATTCGTTTTTTGCGTCAACATAAAATATGTTATCTGTTAAATTTGGCAAGTTTCCTTCGGTTGATTCTTTCATCTCGTCTAAAAATTCTTTCGAATTTGAAAAGAGTAGGTAATATCTAGAATCGCTTTTGTTTTCTTTGTCTTCTTTCTCCGCGTTTTTTTCTTCTGCTTGTTTCTTATCTGTGTCTTCTTTTTTGTTTTCATCTTTTGTCTGAGTTTCTTCTTTTTTTACTTCCGCCTCATCTTTTTCTTCTTCTAATTCTTTTTCTAATTTTTCGAAATCAATATCGCTTAAACCTTTTGCTTTATTTTTTGATATTTCTATGATTTCCGCATAATAACCTTTATACTTAAAATTTTCATTTTCACGATCTTTGTTGAATTTATCAACTCTTTCTTTTACAAAATCTAAATCTTTTATTTCTGTAACATAACCCCATGTTTTTAAATTATCTTTGGGAAATAACAAGGCATAGCCATTTGAAAGGTATACAGATAAATCATCATCGGTTATATTGTAGTCTTTTTGTAAGTTTTCTAATAAATCAGACTTTACATAAGTGTTAAATAAATCTTTTATATTAAACAACTGAACAGACATGTTTATGTTTTCAGGTGAAAATATTAATAAGTTACCTTTTTCAAAATTTCCTTCTTGAAGTGGAATTTGAAAGTCTAATATTTTTTCTCGGCTTGCTAGTATCGCAGTTGGAATAACTGGTCCGTCTGCTACTTTTTGTTGATCTATTGCTTGTTGGTCTTCTGTAGATAAAACCAGGGGAATAATGTAATCGGGTGTTTCGTAATAAAATTTATAATATGCAAATGCAGCTATGAAAAATAATATTAACGCTAGTATAACTGGCACAACTTTTTTGGTAACCGTTGCCGTCTTTTGTTTCGCCTCTTGAGTAGGTTGAAAGTCATCTGGAATTAAATCTTCAAATATTGTCATTATTTTGGGTTTTTCTTCTTCGCTTTGTGTGTCTAGAATCTCTTCTTTATCTTTATCTTTATCTTTAGATTTAGATTTATCTTTATCTTTAGATTTTTTCTTTTTGTCTTTTTCATCTTGTTTTTTTTCTTCTTTTTCTTCCTTTGTGTTTTCTTTTTCACCTTTTTTTGTCAATTCTTCTTTTTTGCTTTCATCTTTTTGTGGGGTTTCTTGTTTTTCATTTTTCAAATTTTCTTTATTATCTGCTTTATTTTTTATCGGTGTAGACAAATCTATATTTTGCTCATCAAACTCTTCATTTTCTTCTTTTGGTTTGGAATCTTTTTTGTTTTCTTGTTCTTTAACATTATCTTGGGCTTCTTTTGCGGACTTAGCAATTTCTGTTGCGACTACTGCACCTGTAACTTCCACTAAAACATCTTCTTTTTTCTTATCTTTTTCTTTATCGCTTTCTTTGGTTAATTTTTGTTCTGTTTTGGCAATAACTTCTTCTTTTGTTTCAACTTTTACCTCTTTTACATCATCATCTATGGCATTTTCTACTGATGAATCAATTACTTTGGTATTTAAAATTAATGGATCAACCATTGAAGCGGCATCTATACTGTCTTTAGAAATATTAGGCGTAAGAACTTCAGCGGTTGTATCAAGTTTTACAACTTTCTCATCTAAAACAAAACCACAATGTGGACACACCTTTTCATCCTTAACAAGTTTTTTACAATTAGGGCAAAGTTTTTGGTTTTGCATATACTATAGTTTAGCAAATTACGACGGTAGAGGATATACCAAACGAAAAGGGCGGTTTTACCCGCCCTTTTTGTCGTTATCTTTTATCTATAACTGTGTTTGGGTTTATTTGATCTGTGTCTTTCGCTCTTGTTATATGGTTTAGGATCACCCTTGGTATATCTAGGTCTGTTTCCATTTGACTGTGGTTGATCACCACAATCTTCTAATGCTTTTTTAGAAACAGAGATTTTACCACCTTCCATTGATATTATTTTTACTTTAACCCTATCTCCAATTTTAAGTTCTTCGTTCATATTACCAGTATATCCGCAAGAATATTCAGAAACATGTAATAGACCTAGTTGGCCTGGTAGGATTTCCACAAAAGCACCATAATCTTCTACTCTTGTTACGGTACCTTCATAAACTTCACCAACTTCTGGTACTTTAAGCATATCTTCGATATACTTTTTTGCTTTTGCAATGTTTTCTGCATTTGTAGATGATATTACAACAACCCCATGGTCATCCTCTTCTTGTATATCAACTTCTACATCAAAGATTTTCATTATTTCTTTTATTACAGAACCACCTGAGCCAATAACTTGTCCAATTTGATCTTTATCAATTGTTATAAATTCTAATTTAGGTGCATATTCACTTATTTCACCTCGCGGGGAATTTATAGCATTATTCATAACTTCTAAGACCTTTAATCTTGCTCGTCTTGACTGTTCAAACATTTTGTCTAATAAACCAAGTGGTAAACCTTGTAGTTTAAGTTCCATTTGAATTGCAGTCATACCCTTTTCTGTACCAGTTAGTTTAAAATCCATATACCCTGCAAAATCTTCCATACCGACAATATCTGTTAACAAGATAAAGTCATCTATATCATGATCTTCATACGGATTTTCTACAAACAAACCGACTCCAATTCCCCCAACATGTGATTTTATTGGAACACCAGCATCCATTAATGCGAGCGATGATCCGCAGGTTGCAGCCATAGATGTTGAACCGTGAGATGACAAGATTTCACTTACCAATCTAATAACATATTTAAAATCGTCTTCGTTTGGTAAAACCGGTAATAATGCTTTTTGAGCAAGCATTCCGTGACCTATTGCTCTTCTGTTTGCACCACCAACACGCCCAACTTCCCCTGTAGAAAATGGGGGAAAATTATAATGGTGCATGTAATACTTTGTTTCTTCATCTTCCATGTTTTGTATCAATAATGATTGAGAAGGGGAAGCTAAAGTTGCAACTGTAAGAGCTTGTGTTAAACCTCTACTAAAGAGTGCTGAACCGTGTACTCTTGGTAATACCGATACTTCTGCACTTAATTTTCTAAGTTCATCAAAGCCTCTACCGTCTAATCTTTTATTCTTATTTATAACCAAATTTCTAACCCATTCTTTTTGAACTTCACCTACCAATGATCTTATTTGATTTGGTTCATATTTATCTTTAAATTTATCCCCTAAACTTAATACAAATTCTGTGACTTTTATTTCATATTCGGTGTCTTTGTAAGAGATACCGTTGTCATAAAGATTATCTAAAAATTCCCATGCATATTCTTTCATCTCATTTATTGCATCTTTGTTTAGCCAAGAAGGAATATATTCTCTTTCTTTAACATCACACTGAATTGTAAATTCATTTATTAAATCAAAATATTCTTTTGACTTGTTAGCACCAAATTTTATAGCGTCTACAACTTCTTGCTCCGGGACTTCGTGGCCTTCAGCTTCTATTGCCTGAACTTTCTCACCGTTTTTTAGATAGGATGCGATAATATCTAAATCTGCGGAATCATTTGCATACTCTAATGACGCATTAACTTCACCATTAATTCTCTGAACTCTTAAAGGAACTAACGGCCCTTTAAAGGGAATTCCCGCTGTTGATAATGCAATTGTAGCTGCTAAAAATCCAACCACTGCGGGGTCATTTTCTCTGTCTAATGACAAAACAGTAACTATTAATTGTGTGTCGTCCATGAAATCTTTTGGAAATAATGGTCGAATGGCATGATCTATAAGCCTTCCACTTACAATCGCTTCATCGTTGGGGCGACCTTCTCGACGGGTAAATCTTGAACCGCCTATTATTCCACCTGCATAAAATCTTTCTTCGTAATCTACTCTTAGTGGAAAAAAGTCTGTTACTTCTGTTGTTGGTTTTGAAACAACAGTAGCTAAAACAGATGTTTCGCCAACTGTTAATAAAACTGCCGAATTAGCCTGCGGGGCTAACTTGCCAGTTTCAATGGTTATTTCTGTGTTGTTAATAACTTTCTTAACAATCACTTGTTTTTTTGTATTCATTTATTTTGTTTTGGCGAGTAATTTTGAATAAAAAGGGTTAATTCGTAATCGAGTATTTACAGATTTTCAACTGAAAATTTGCGAATATTCAACTACGAATGAATCACCCACGCTTCAAAAATTACTCTAATAATAACTTTACTATTAATAACTTTGTTGATATTCGAAATTGAAATGGTATTTTGCCGTAACCTCAAAATCAACCTAATCTTACTTACTTTTTAGATTTAATTCTTTCACAACTGTTTTATATGATTCTGGTTTAGTTCTTTTTAGGTAATCTAAAAGTTTTCTTCTTTTATTTACCATTTGAAGTAAACCTCGTCTTGAGTGTGTATCTTTTTTGTGTACTTTTAAATGTGCAGATAACTCATCTATTCGCTCTGTTAACAATGCAATTTGAACTTCGGGAGAGCCTGTGTCATTTTCGCTTCTTTGAAAATTTTTTATTATTTGTTGTTTTTTATCTTTTTCTATTGCCATAATACGAAGGTATTCTAGCAGTATTAGATAGGGAAATCAATAGATCATTTATCTTGTTAAAGCAAAGAGTAGCATTTGACTGACATCTTTATTTGGCGTGTAATTCCATTCGCCAAATTTTGAAAGTAATAACGACACATAAGAATCTGCCTCTGGATATATTACATTTACCTTTCCGTATCTTTTATTATCTTTTGACAAGTCTATGTTAATTATATCTGTATTTTCTGCTTCTTCTTTTGTTATAGATATATTTCTTTCTAGCTCTTCTAACGATTCAATCCCTAATGTTATATATAAATCATATTTACCGCCTTTTACCTCGTACTTTATTCTTTCTTCGGGTTTGAATTTTCCATCTATTGGCTTAATATCTAGTATAAGTGTTTCATCGTCTTCTTTATAATAATCTATAGTTTCTATTTCGGTTCCCGCATAATTTATTTTTACCTTTAAAGTTCTTTTTTCGATGTCATTTAATATTTTTTTTGTTGCAGGGAAATCATGCGGTAATTCTTGTATTTGAGATGCGTTTTTAGTTGCATATATTACATCATTTTTTTTGTTGTATTCGTGGTCAATATATTCTGCCAACGCCATAGCAGACGCCAATATGTCTACACCCCTGGGTGCTGTAACAATTGCTACTTTATTTGCTTTCTTTATCAATTCTGCAATATGTTCTTTTCTATCAAGTGTCATAGTTTTTATTTTTGGCAGAGGGATTTTGAGATAATGCTACTATCAATTACCTTGTATCGTGTGTATTATACATTATTTTGGGCAAAAAGCAACCTATAATTTAATTCAGATGGCTTGTGTGACCTTGTCGTTTTCTAGACCACTAATTTATCTCGATACACAACAGTAAACGGCATTTGCTGTTGCTGGAATCCCTTTACTTGTTGTATCTGCTTTCTTTTTACATTCTGGCGTAATGGGCTTAAAACATACTTTTACCAATTTCTTTGTCGGGTCTGTTCGGTCTAGATATTGCCATACTACTAAATCTTGCGACCCTTCTTTTTGCACAAAATCTTTAGATATGGTGCCTGTTTGTATTAGTTTATCTACCCATACCGCATTCCCAATAGGCTTGGCTCTTTTTCCAACAGTTTGCGGTTGTAATGCAGGAGGTAAAGATGCCCATGGATATTCACCATGATCTATTTTATAAAATTCGACGGCGTTCAACAAATCTATACTAAGATTCTTCTGATTCATTTCTTTTAATCCGTCAAGTGTTGATGTCGGCTTAACCGACATAAAAACTGTACCTGCAAGAATAAGCGGGATAATAATAATTGACAAACAACCTAGCAAAGCTATACCTCCTATTATCCATTTCTTTTTACTACCTTTTGATTCTGTTGGCTCTGCGGTCTGACTGGACTTTTTTTCGTTACCCACAACCTCGTCATAACTCGCAACTTCTACAGTCGGCATTTTAGTTTGATCTTCTTTGCTATTTGCACTATTTGTTATTGGTTGATCCGTTTTTTCTTCCATAATTATATTTTACATTATTTACCACACTTTGTAACTTATTCACCTGTAATTATATTTAGCGCCTTTGTTATTAACCTCAAATCAATATTTTATGTTGTTTGTGTTTTTTTACCTTGACACACAACAGTAAACGGCATTTTCAGTTGCTGGAATCCCTTTACTTGTTGTATCTGCTTTCTTTTTGCATTCTGATGTAACAGGTTTAAAACATACTTTTACCAATTTCTTTGTCGGGTCTGTGCGGTCTAGATATTGCCATACCACTAAGTCTTCGAACCCATCCTTCTCAGTTATTTCCTTTTTTAATGTTCCCGATTGTATCAGTTTATCTACCCATACTGCATCTTTAATAGGTTTTGCTTCTTTGCCAACAATCTGCGGTTGTAGTGCAGGGGGCAATGAGGCCCATGGATATTCGCCATAATCTATTTTGTAAACATTCGTGGCGTTCAACAAATCTATACTAAGATTTTCAAGTGCTACTTCTTTTGAATCATTTACTCTTGCTGTTGGATTAATTGACATAAAAACTGTACCAGCAAGAATAAGCGAAATAATAATAATCGAGAGACAACCCATTAAAGCTACAACACCTATAATTAATTTCTTCTTACTTCCTTTTGATTCTGTTGACACTGCGGTCTGATTAGGTTTTTCATTACCCACAACCTCATCGTAACTCGCAACTTCTACTGTAGGAATTTTATCTTTACTGTTTTTATTATCTACATTGTTTGTTGTTGGCTGATTCATTTTTTCTTTCATGATATATATTATATTTTACATGAAATATTTACATTTAGTAATAAACTTATCTTTTAAATGCTGACTATTTATTGTTTAAGACACAATAATATACTGCAGATTCTCCATCTTCTGTTATTGAATTACCAACTTCATCTGTATTTGCAATGTTTTTATAATCTTCGGAATCCGGCGTAAAACAAACCTTTATTGAATTTACAGATGCTGTTTTATCTGTCCAAATTACTAGTTTATCTAAACCCAAAAATTCTGGATTACGAAGCTTTGAAGTGCCTGTTAGTTCGTTTATCCACTTATAACTTCTCACTGATTTGGGTGGGTTACCAATTTTTTCCGGCGGTGAATATTCATATGTAACATCCCAAGGCAGCTGCTTGTACTCCTCGTAATAACTATTTAAAGCATATATCACTTTTTCTGCATCTTTTTCTAACTTCTGATCATTTGCATAGCTGAATTGTTGAGTAGGGTTTGTTACAGTTTTTACGCCTATTAGTCCCATCAAACTTAAAATTCCTATAAAAACGACTGAAAAGAACGCGATTGTACCAAATATCAACCCTGAGGGCCTTTTCTTTTTTGGTTCTTCAGGTGGTTTTATTTCAATTAGATTAGTGCCGTCATCAATGGTTTTAAGGATTTCTTCTTCCATATTTAAATAGTATCAGTAGATAAAGGTTTATTCAATGAAAGAGAATAGATTTAAAGAACTTCTATAATATCGTCTAACTCTATATCTTCTATTTGTGGCTTTAATAATATCCCAACTTCTTCGCCTTTTGTAGCCTTTTCAACTTCTTTTGGACCTATATGCAAACTTTTTATTTTTGATGCATGAATAGGAACATCCATTTTCTCGTCTCTGTATATACCAACTCTGTCTCCGACTTTAAAACTACCTGCTTCAACTAAAACACCCGCAACTATCATTTGTGATTTTGGTAAAACAAATTTTTCTATCACTAGTCCTCGGCCCCTAATTTTAGATTCTTCTATCTCTAATACACCTTCTAATGCTTCTTCAATTTCTTCAAGTAGGTGGTAGATTATCGTGTGTTCGCGAATTAAAACTTTTTTACCAAGTGCTAATTCTTTCATAGACTTGGATGCTTTAACATTAAATGCAAATATCAATGCTTTCGAAGATTGTGCAAGTAATACATCTGATTCTTTTATATCTCCTGTGCCTGCGAATATTATATTAGGTACGGCATCTTCTACATGTATTTTATTTATGGAATTTACAAGTGCTTCTTGAGTTCCTATTGTATCTGCCCTAATTACAAGGTTTAATACTTTTTTGCCATCTGAAGAAATTTCTTTTGTGTCTGATTTTGTTGCCTGACTTTCTTGGCTTTGTTGCACTTTTGACAAATCTACTTCGGATTTCCTCATAATAATATCACCGACATAAGGCATATCAGAAAAACCCAATATCTCGACTGCATCACCTGGCACAGCTTCTTGTAATTTGTTGCCAAACGAATCTGTTATCAGTTTGACTCTGGCTTCTTGCTTTCCTGCAACTATTTCATCTCTTTGTTTTAGTGTCCCATTTTTAACAATCGCGTTTACTAATGTACCCTTTTTTTGATCTTTTATTGACTCTATAATTAAAGCTTCTAGTTTAGCGTTTTTATCAGCTTCGAGTGTATCTTTGTTCATTTCTGCTAGTAGATTTATTACATCTAAAAGTTCGTCTATGCCCTTTTTTGTTAAAGCAGAAACTTCAACAACCGGCACATCTCCACCATAACCTTCTACTAAGATATCATTTTCTGAAAGCTGTCTTTTTACTTTATTTACATCAGCGTTTGCTAAATCTATTTTATTTATCGCTACAATTATTGGAACTTTGGCTGCTTTTGCATGCATTATCGCCTCTTTGGTTTGTGGCATTACTCCATCATCAGCGGCCACAACTAAGATTACAATATCTGCAGCTTTGCCACCACGTGCTCTCATTTCGGTAAACGCTTCGTGACCTGGAGTATCTATGAAAGTTATTTTTTGCCCATCTTTTTCTACAGTATAGGCTGCCGTATGCTGTGTAATACCCCCAGCTTCTTTTGCCGTTAATCTTGTTTCCCTAATTGCATCAAGTAGGGAAGTCTTTCCGTGATCAACATGTCCCATTAGCGTCACAATAGGTGGCCTGTACATTTTTGATTCTTTTGTTGTCTTTACCGCTTTTTTCTTTTTTGCCATATTAAACCTTTATAAATAAACTTTTTTACTTTTATTCCTTTTTATCATCTTTTTCTTTTTTACCCTCTTCTGTTAAGTCTTGTTTTTCTGCTTCTTTTTCGTTTTCTAAATCTTCTACTTTTTCTGCCACTTCTTCAACTGCATCTTTTTCTATTTCTTTAATTTGTGCTTCTTCTAATTTTTCCGCCTCTTTTTTTTCAGCTTTTTCTTTTATTTCTTTTGCCTCTTCTTTTGTTTTTGCGTCAACCATTTTTTCTTCAGCTTCTTTTTGGATTTCTTCTGCTTCTTTTAGAGCTTCTTGTGCCTCTTCTTCTAATTCTTCTTCTATTTCATCGGCCACCTCTCTGACTTCTCCAGCATCTTCAACTTTTTCTAATATTTCTTCTGCTACTTCTTCTGCAACCTTTTCTCCTACTGCCTCTTCTAGAGCTTCTGTTATTTCTTCAATTTGCTTGTCTTCATCTTCAAGCTCTTTATCGTTTTTTACCTGTGCTTTTTCTGGTATTTTCATATCTTTCATATCTTCTTCTGTTGTTTCTGGAGTAATATCAACCACATCACTGCCATCAATACTTATTCTGTAACCTGTTAACTTTGCTGCAAGTCTAGCGTTTTGCCCTTTGTTACCAATTGCTAACGATAGTTGATCTTCTGCAACTTTTACTAATGCGCTTTTTTCTTCTGTGTTAACAACAACATCAATGACATGTGCAGGCGCCAATGCAGCAGCTATAAATCTATCAGGTGAACTACTATAGTTTATAATATCTATTTTTTCACCATTTAATTCATCAGTTACTGCTTGTACTCTTACACCTTTTTGCCCAATACATGCGCCAGACGGGTCAATTTTGGAATCGCTTGAAGAAACAGCAACTTTTGTTCTTTCACCTGCTTCTCTTGCAATGCTTTCTATCTTTACAATTCCCTTAGTGATTTCTGGTACTTCTTGTTCAAATAGTTTTTCTATAAATAGCGGATCTCTTCGTGAAAGAATAATTGTTGATGCACCTGACTTTTCATCTGTAACAACATCTTTAATTAAAACTTTATACTTTTGATTTACAGAATATCTTTCTCGAGGAATTTGTTCTGCAACAGGTAATATACCATGTGTTTTACCTAAATCCATAACAACTGTATCGTTATCTATTCTGAATATAAACCCTTGTGTTAATGTGCCTATTCTTTCTCTATATTCTTCTGCTATTGCATTCTTTTCTGCTTCTCTTATTTTTTGCAAAATTACCTGCTTTGCTGTCTGTGATGCAATTCGCCCAAATCCAGCAGGTGTAACATCTTTACCATCAAGTAAAATTTTGATTTCCCCTGTATCTGGATCTATATCTGCCTTTAATCTTTCTTCTAAATCCTCTTCTTCTAAAACTTCTGGATGGTCTTTTTTATACGCGGCCACAAGAGCTTCTTTAAGCGTATTAATAACATCTTCTGGATTAATGTTTCTCTCGCTAGCAACTTGATTTAATGCTGCTGTAAATTCTGTAATTGCCATTTTTCTTTTGTATTAGTTGAATTACGCTTACTAATAGTCGTAGGCATAATTCAAAAAACAAGGTGAGACAGAGCTCACCGAAGTACAAATTATTACACTAGTTTAAGTCTAAACTTGTGTTTAGTATAACAAATATTAA
>CAZDNW010000010.1:0-22475 GCA_964506905.1 uncultured Candidatus Saccharibacteria bacterium | reverse complement strand
GTTGATTTAGATAATTACAAATTAAAAATTCAAAGGCAGTCAGGTACAAGTATTGATGAATATACAGTTGGTGTTAATGGTGTAAGTAAGACTGTACTTTTAAATTCTGATAAAGATATTTATATTGATTAAAAAATGATCCTTATTGATTTGTTAGGCGGTTAAAACTTTAGTTTTAACCGCCTTTTCTGTTACCTCTTCAATTAAATCTTTTAGATAAAAAAATGAGTTTTCAATTACAATTTTTTCATAAGATTTGTTTGGTTTAAAAATGTCTTTATATGAATTCCCTTTTAAAAACCTTAGATATTTTTTCATATTATCAGGTAAATTTTGATGCTTTATATTAGAATAAAACCCGGTTAAAGATAAAGCCTTTATCATGTAAGCGTCTAGCAATATTAATAAAATTTCTTGGCTTTCGCTATTATTAAATATTTCTAAAGTTTTTACCAAGAAATTAAATAATGTTTCGTTTTGGTTTTCGGCTTCGGTTAATTTGTCAAAAGTTTCTAATATAAAATACCCAAAATTAATTTTTTCGAGGTTATTTTTAATGTTTTCGTATGAGGAAATCAAACTAGCTTGCGTTATTAAATATCCGGGTTTTGTTTTTATTAAATATAATTCTGTAAGATTCATTAATTCTAAATGACTTCTTTTTTTAGAAGTTATTTTGCTTACACCTTTGGCTTTTGCTGAAACTTTACCCAAATCTTTTGTGTATATTGTTAGAATTTTGTCACTATCTTTGTATTTAATTCGTTTTAGTATGATTCCGTTAGTTCTTGTGTATTTTCGCATTATAGAAATTTTAACACATACTAAACTTTATATTTTGTTAATTGTGTTTGCTAAATCAATATATCAATAGTATTATTCTAAATATGAAAAATAGTTCCCAAACTCTAACCCAAAAAGTTCAATCGTTGGCGAAGAGACGAGGTTTTGTCTTTCGTTCATCTGAAATATACGGTGGGTTTGAAGCAACTTACGATTTCGGGCCTTTAGGTGCAGAAATGTTAAGAAATTTGCGAAATTTATGGTGGAAAGAGTTTGTGCATAGACAAAAAAATATTGTCGGTTTAGATAGTGCCATAATTTCCCATCCAAGAGTGTGGGATGCAAGTGGACACACAGAATCGTTTGCTGATGCAATGGTTGAAGATTTAAAAACACACAAAAGATATAGAGCTGATCATTTAATTGAAGCAACAACAGGTCAAAATGTTGATGGTTATGAGTTAGAAGAATTAGACAAAATCATAGAGGAAAATAATATTTTAAGCCCAGATGGTAACAAGTTATCTAAAGCGAAATATTTTAATCAATTAGTAGAAGTTAAAATTGGTACTACAGAAAACACAAAATCTATCGCGTATTTGCGAGGTGAAACCTGTCAGCCAATTTTTTACAATTTTCAATTGGTAAAAGATGCAATGAGGCTTAAAATTCCTTTTGGTATTGCACAAATTGGTAAAGCATTTAGAAATGAAATAAAAGTTGGTCCATACTTTTTTAGAACTCGTGAATTTGAGCAAATGGAACTAGAAATGTATGTTAATCCAAAAGATGCTGATAAGTATTTTGAGGAATTTAAAAAATGGAGCTTAAAATGGCTAACAGAAGAACTTAAAATAACTCCAGAAAAGTTAAGACTAAGAGATCAAGAATTTAAAGAAAGAGCTCACTATAATAAAATTGCAACAGATGTAGAATTTAAGTTTGACTTTGGGTGGAAAGAGTTTCAGGGAATACATTATCGTGGTGATTGGGATTTAAGTAGACATGGACAATATTCTGGTGTTGATTTTACATACAAAGACGACAAAACTGGCGAAGAATTTATTCCCCATGTAGTTGAATATTCTATCGGGTTAAATAGGTTAATGTTTGTATTACTACAAGATGCCTATACTGAAGAAGAAGATAGGGTTGTTCTTAAATTAGATAAAAAGGTGGCGCCATATCAGGTTGCTGTATTTCCACTTGTAAAAAATAAGCCTGAAATTGTTGCCAAAGCAGATGAAGTTTATAAATTATTGGTAGAAAAAGATTTAAATGTAGCTTGGGATGAAAGAGGAAATGTTGGTAAAAGATATTATTCACAAGATGAAATTGGTACACCAAAATGTGTAACAATTGATTACACGACATTAGAAGATAATACAGTAACAATAAGGGATAGAGATACAAAGGAACAAATAAGAGTTAAAATAGAAGAAATTTACGAGAATTTATAGCCAAAATAACTTTTAGAAATCTTAAAGCACAACATAATTGTTGTGCTTTTTTCATCTCTATATTCTATCGGGTTTTATTCGCGTGGTAACTTATAACTTTATGGGTTAAAATATTAGTAGTGGTGATTGGTGGTGATTAGTGGAAATCCTGTCCAAAACTACATAGCACCATGATAATTGGAGAATATCAACAAAAGGTATCAACAAAAAATAGAATTGCTTTTCCTAAGAATTTTAGAGATGAACTTGGTAATAAATTGATTATTACTAAGGGATATGAAGGGTGTCTTGTTATTATGTCACCTGTCCAATGGAAGGAAATGGTTGCAGATGCAATATCTGGCCCTTTCGTTTCAAGCGTAATACGAGACACAAGTAGATTTTTATTAGGTAGTGCAACAGAAATTGAATTAGATAATCAAGGTAGATTTGTAATTCCTTCATATCTTATTGAATATTCAAAAATAAAGGATAAAGCAGTCTTTTTAGGTTTAGGTAGATGGGTGGAATTATGGGCTAAAGATAAATGGGATAAAAAGATTACTGATATAGAAAAAAATAGTTCAGTAATAGGTGAAAAGTTAGCAAATCTTAAAATTCCACCTAAAAATGGTGAGTAATATTAATTTTAACTGATTATGGCCAAAACTTATAAACATATACCAGTGTTATTAAATGAATCTATTGAATTTCTAAATGTAAAAAAAGGCGGTAAATATGTTGACTGTAATTTAGGTGGCGGAGGTCATACCGCGGAAATTTTAAAAAGAGGTGGAACCGTTTTAGGTTTAGATGTTGATGCCGATGCAATATCTTATTGTAAAGAAAAGTTTGCTAACGAGATAAAGGATAAAAAATTATTTATTGTTAAAGAAAACTTTTTACATGTTGATGAAGCTGTAAAAAGTATTGGGTGGAAATCAGAAGATATTGATGGGATTTTATATGACTTAGGATTGAGTATGTATCAATTTAAAGATGCCAAAAAAGGATTTAGCTTTAATGATGATACAAAGTTAGATATGAGAATGAATGAAGAATTACAGGTTACTGCAGAAGATTTAATTAGAGTATTATCAGAAAAGCAATTAGCAAATTTATTTTATGAATATGGAGGCGAGGTTCAATCAAGAGCGTTTGCTAAGGCGATAAAAAATTTTGTGAGAGAAAAAGATACAAAAGGTGAAGAAATAAAGGCAAAAGATGTTGCACAATTAATTAAGAATACTACAAAGTATAAATCGAGTAGAGTGCATCCAGCAACTCGAGTGTTTCAAGCCCTAAGAATTGCCGTAAATAGCGAACTTGATAATTTGCAGGGCTCATTAGAGCGGGCGATCTTGCTGTTAAAACCAGGTGCGAGGCTGGTTATAATAGCTTTTCATTCACTCGAGGATGCCATATCTAAAAATATAGAGCAATCGCCCGCTCTAAAGCTCATTAAAACAGTAAAGCCTTCTTATGAGGAAATCAACCGAAATCCTTCATCAAGAAGTGCAATTATGAGAGTTTACGAAAAAACTGAATAAAAAAGAGTTATTGTTAGTTGATATTTTTGTCATAAGCTTGTAATAATATGTTTATGACAGATTTTATTGAAAAAGTGAAACAAAGTACTATTTCGAAGATAAAAAAATTAAATATCATATTACTGATAGTCTTTGTGATTGCCACTGTTTATAGATTAAAACTTTTAGATACGGTTGCTACTGCAGGTGGCGAATATACAGATAAGTACAATGCTTTAATTTCCTTACAAAAGAAAAACGAAGAATTAAAAAATGAATATTTCACGCTTACTTCAATTAAATCAATAAGAGAAAGAGCTAACAAATTAGGTTATGTTAATAGAAACATTTCGTACTTAAAAGACGAAAAGTTAGCATCTTCAGACCTTTCAAATTAATATGAAAAAGGTAAATGATACTTCCGATTTTAGATATAACTTCTTTAAGATAGCTATTTTAATAACGGCCGTAATTATAGGTGTAAGGTTATTTCAAATTCAAGTTATTAATGCTTCTAAATATAAGGCGTTAGCACGCGAACAACAATGGCAAGGAAGTAAGTTACATGCAAAACGAGGTGAGATTCTTACTTCTGATGAATTTGCAGTAGCATCAAATGAATCTCAGTATGTAATGTATGTGGATGTCGAAAGATATACGCCAGACGAAGTAATTGATTTATTAAGGCCATATTTTAGCGGTGAAAACCTACCGCCGACAGAAAATGAAAAAGACATTGACTCAGATGATAATAGTGATAAAGACACCGAAGAGGAAAGTTATAAAACAGATGATTTATACATAGAAGGCACAAATCAAAAAAAACTAGATATTGAATCTATAAATAAACAAATGCAAAAGAAACGGGGGTGGGCAAAAATAACCGATCAAATCACATGGGAAGATAAAAAGGCTTTAGAATCTAAAAATTTAGGAGGAATTTATTTTGAAGAATATTATTCAAGATATTATCCGGAAGATACTATGCTTGCTCAT
Source organism: uncultured Candidatus Saccharibacteria bacterium (assembly GCA_964506905.1). Lineage (GTDB taxonomy): Bacteria > Patescibacteriota > WWE3 > 2-01-FULL-39-13 > 2-01-FULL-39-13 > JALWZX01. The sequence goes on along the minus strand of CAZDNW010000010.1, from coordinate 17,728 downwards.
GTTTTAGGTTTTGTTGGTGATGACAGGCAAGGTAATAAAGTCGGCTATTACGGACTAGAACAGTATTATAATGGTGATCTTGCAGGTCAAGATGGGTATTTATATCAAGAAAAAGCAGCAAATGGCGATCCAATATTATTTGGAAATCAAAAAATAATTGAACCAATTGATGGTAGTAATTTGCTTTTAACGGTAGATAGAAATGTACAATTCATTATTGAAGATGAACTGGCGAAGGGTGTAAAAAAATACCATGCGAAAACCGGTACGGCAATTGTAGTTGATCCCAAAACAGGTGAAATTATAGCAATGGCAAATATACCAACCTATTATCCAAAGTATTATCATGGTGTTGATGAAGAAATTATTAGAAATAACGCAATTTCAACAGTTTACGAACCGGGGTCTGTTATAAAAGCACTTACTATGGCATCTGGTATAGACTTAAATCTTGTGAATCCAGAAACTGTTTATCATGATACGGGCCCTAAGTATTTTTCCGGTCATAAGGTTGATAACTGGGATGGCAAACATCATGGTGAAGAAACTATGATAGAAGTTTTACAACATTCAAATAACCTTGGTGCCGCTTGGGTTGGTCTAAAAGTTGGTGATAAAAATTTGATGAAGTATTTCAGTGAATTTAGTTTTGGCCAAAAATTAGGTATAGATTTAGATGGTGAGGAATCAGGTATTATTTATGAAAAATTCCCAATGAGAGATATTGAGATAGCAAATGCATCTTTTGGACAGGGTATCGCCACGACTCCGTTGCAAGTTACAATGGCGTTTACTGCTTTTGCAAATGATGGAAAAATAATGAAACCGTATGTTGTCAAAGAAATAAGAGCAAAAGATAGAATAATAAAAATGTCACCATCAGTTTTTAGCAGACCAATATCCAAAAAAACAGCTAATACAATGACAGAAATGTTAAGGCAGGCAGTTGCAGGTGGCGAAGCTAAATTTTTTGTTTCCAAAAAATATAATATATCAGGTAAAACTGGTACTGCTCAAATCCCTATAAAGGGAGGTTATGCAGAAGATAGAACAAACGCGACTTTTGTAGGGTATTTTACTAATTACAAGAATTTTGTAATGTTGATTAAGTTAGAAGAACCAAGATTTCCTAGCTCTTGGTCATCTGAAACAGCGGTTCCATTATGGATGAATATTGCAGAAAAATTAGCTGACTATTACGGTTTAGCACCAGATATGGTAACTTACAATTAATTATGAAAAGAGATACAGAAATAGGTAATGATATAGATAAGGTAATTATTAAGGGAAATCAACCTGTTTTTGGTACAGTGTATCTTTCTGGCGACCCCATATCAGCAATGTTTAATATTCTTTTAGGAGCAATGTATAAAGAAAAATTTTCTGTTACAAATGTTCCAAGAAGCAATGTTATATTAGGCTTTTTAAATATTTTACAACAGATAGGTTATGAGGTTGCATGGATAAATGAAAATTCACTACAAATAAAGGGAAAAGAAATAAATAATGATTTAACCGAAGTTTTTGGCATTGATGATTACGACTTTTATGAACACTTATTAATTCCGCTTATGTTAAAAAAAACACTTTCCTGTTATGTCAAATCTTCATCAAGAGGCGTAATAAAGTTTTATAGAAAATTTGGTTTTGATGTAAATATTAACTTAGAAGATAATAGGTGTCATATACACATTCCACCAGAAATTAAATTTGAAAAATCATTTGATGTTAGAGAATCATTTGGAACAATTATCGCGTCTAGACTATTATTAAAAGAAGTAATCGAAGAAATGCATGTTATTTACAATGAAAATGATGTTAGGTTTCACCAGATTGATTTTATTAAATCTAAACCGAGCAAAAAGAACATTACTATTAAATCAAGCTATAATCAAGTAGAATTTAATTTATTTGCTTCTATTGGTGCAATTTCTTCAAATGAAGTTACGATAAAAAACTTTGATTTAGCTCAATCTTTGCAATATTTACTGTCATTAAATGATATTGGAGTACAGTATGAGGTAAGTGATGAAAATTCTTTGAAGATTTGGCGAGAATCATATAAATTTAAAGATGAATATGATTATTCTAACAGAACAATGAGTGAAGTGGCATTTTTATTAATACTATTTAGTAAATTTTTAGAAAAACCCACTCAAGTATTGGTAAAATATTTTGATGGGTTAGATGAATTTGTTAAATCAATTAATATGATAGGTGGGCGAATAACCTATGTTGGTAATGATGATTATTCGTTATTGCGAGTTAATCCAGCAGATATATCGCCAGTTAAAATAAGCTTAGTAGATGAATCTTGGAATGCTATGCATATATTATCTGGGGTTATTGCAAACGGAAATACCGTTCTTGATAATTTTAGGTCTATATCTGATTTTATACCTAATTTAATCGACAATTTAAGTTTTCTACATGTAGATATTAAACCTGTAAAATCTTAACCTATCATTCTGGTATAAATTCCTCAAAATCAGATATTAAAGAATATAATTTTTTCATTGTTCTGTGTAGTATTGTGCTTACATTTGTTTCGCTTATATTTAATTCTTTTGCTATTTGTTTATTTGTCATACCTTCGTAAAATTTTAGTCTAACTATTTTGCGTTCTCTTTCTGGTAAACTGTTTAAAATTTTTTGTAATGCTAAACTGCTATCTGTGGTTATAAAATCATTTTCAATAGAGGTAGTGTCAGCAATTACGCTTTCATCAGTTAAAGTTACACTTTTCTTTTTTGCTTGTTGTCGGTAATAATCAATCAATGTATTTCGTGCTATTTGATATAACCATGCTGAAATTGAAATACCTTGCCACTGAAATGATTTTATGTTTTTTAATGCTTTTTCAAATGTAACAGATGTTAAATCTTCTGCAGTTTCGTTTGTATTTACACGAGTTAAAAAGTATCTAAAAATTTTTTGATTATAATCGATATATATTTTTTCAAACTCTTTTATATTTTTTTGTGATTTTTTTATAGTTGTTTTTTCGTATGACTTATCCTTGTTCATAATACTTTTTAATGATTACACTTCTAATTCATTTAAGGCTAAATTTCTTATAATATCTGCATTTTCTGATTTATTTGAAATGAAAATAAATGTATTTCTGTTCTTTTTTATTTTTTCTAAATCTTTTGGTTTTATAACTTTATAATTATGTGGAATTTCATCATTTATATTTTCGTTACTTATAATGTATTTTTCGCCAGGCAATAATTCTGTGATTTCTAGTACCGAAATCAAAGACATCGGATAATAGTAATATCTAGCATCAACGATCAATGATTTGTCTTTTCCTGCAATTATATTTAACCTTGTTCTAATTGGTTTTGTTGTTTCAATTGTATTTATTATCTCTTCATAAGGAATATCCAGTAGATTTGAAAGAGTTTCTATCTCGTTATATCGCCTTAGTGGATTTTCTTTAATCTTTTCAATTAATTCCGTTGTAATTTGTAATGTATTTTTATCTTTTATTATATCCTTTGTTGAATCTTTTAACGAATTATCAACAGTTATACACAAATCCGGATTTATTGTCTTTAACCATAAGTTTAATATTGATGTGTCAATTTCATGTAATTGGATTATTAAATAATGTTTATAAGGTTTTAAATATAAAAGTTGTATAAGAACTTTTGTTATTATTTTTATCCAACTTAGAATGTTTTTCGGATATTTTAATTCACCGAAGATTGTTAAAGGTATACTGAATTCGCTATCTGTTTTTTCAAGGTTTCTTCGCGCATTGTATTTTGTATTTACTATTGTGTATATTATTTCCCTAATATATGAAGAATCTTTTTCACCAAGAATTGCTATAACAAATGGCTTGTGTTTATTTAAAACCCATTGAGTTTCTTTTAGTAGAATTTTTCTTAAAATTGTTCGTAGATGCATAATTGTTTTGTAACTAATCTAACGATAATATGAGTGAAATATCACACATATACTGCTATCATTATATTAACACTTATGCAAAAACTAAAAAGGCGAACTCATCTTGGTACAACAAGACACAAAAGAACTGCAAAAAAATCGCTTAATACCAAAGGTAGTGTTGATTTGCCTTTTCTTATCGTTATATTCGTTTTGCTTTTATTTGGTTTGTTTATGGTATATGAGTCATCTGTGATTTATTCTGACTTAAATTTTGGCCAAAAATATCACTTTTTACTACAACAAATTGGGTGGGTCTTTATAGGACTAACTGGAATGTATATCTTATCAAAAATAAATTTGGATATTATAAAAAAATATTCACCATATATGTTTATAGGAACTTTATTTTTACTGTTGTTTATATTAATACCAACACCATTTGCTCCAACAGTATATGGTGCAAGAAGATGGTTCGTATTAAACCCGGCGGGAATTTTACCGGCTTTGCCATTTGTTGGCAGAATATCTTTTCAACCTAGTGAATTAGCTAAATTAGTAACAATAGTATTTTTGGCAACTTATTTTACTTCTGAAAAAATATTTGTTAAGTATAAAGAACATAATGTTTTGAGGATATTAACAGTAAGTTTAATTGTAATTGTTGGTGGATTGGTTATGTTAGAACCTGATTATACAACAGCAATGATAATAATTATAATAATTGCTGGAATGTACTTTTTTGCAAACGGTGCACTAAAAGACTTTTTTATTGGTATCCCTGTTTTATTTAGTTTGGCCTTATTATATGGATTATCTTCGGAATATAGACGATTGAGGTTGATAACTTTAATTAAACCAAATAGCGTAGACACACAATCTGCTGGTTATCATATTAGACAGATTATGATTGCTCTTGGATCTGGTGGTTTTTTTGGTTTAGGGGCGGGTAGGTCTAAGCAAAAATATGCTTATTTACCAGAAGCTTCAACTGATTCTATATTTGCAATCATCGGCGAAGAATTTGGGTTTATCGGTACTATATTGTTGATTTCTCTATTTGTATTTTTAGTTATAAGGGGCATTAAAATAGCTCAAACATCCAAAGATAGATTTTCTGCATTACTTGTTATTGGGGTAATGATTTGGATGAGTGTGCATATTTTTATAAACTTATCTGCTATGGTTAGATTATTTCCTATTACAGGATTACCATTACCGCTAATTTCTTACGGTGGTTCTTCAATGATTTTTATGTTGTGGGGGTTAGGTTTAGTACTTAATGTAAGCAGAAGCAATAAAGAAATCTAACAATACCTATGTTAAAATTGCAACTAATGTATAAAGACAATTATAAAAATTTATTATTTACAGGTGGACACCACAATAGTGCTGTTGCAGTTATAGATTATATACAATCCAATTTCCCACATATTAAAATATTCTGGGTAGGTAAAAAGTACATACCGCATACTAAAAAATTATTACCAGAATATAACGAAGTAACTAAACGAGGTGTTGAATATCACAAAATAAACACAGGTAAAGTATTTAGAACTACTTCAATTAAATATATTCCACAGGTTGTTTATAATTTACTGTTGATTCCGTTTGGATTTTTACAAGCTTTTTTTATTTTATCCAAAATTAAGCCCGATGTTATTGTGTCGTTTGGTGGATACATTGCGGTGCCTATTGTGGTAGTTGGAAAAGTTTTTTACAGAATTTCTGTAATTTCCCATGAACAAACGGCAGTTTTGGGTTTAGCCAATAAAACAACAGCAAAATATTCAGAAAAAATATGTGTCTCTTGGCCAATTGAAAATTATGTTGTATCAGATGATATTAAAAAGAAAATGATATATACAGGGTTACCAGTAAGAAAAGTAATCTTAGATTTGGTTAATAATAATGCGGAATTTATAAAATTGTTTGATAATTCAAACCGAACCCTTTATGTTACAGGGGGAAAAAGTGGAGCACAGTTTCTAAATAAATTAGTCTATGAATCATTTGATGAGATAATAAAGGATTTTAATTTAATATGGCAATGTGGACCGTCAAAAGTTGAGTATGGTTTTAATTTTATTAAAGAATTTTTAAATAATAAGCCAGAAAACGTAAGAGAACATGTTATATTGCAAGAATATTTTAATGAAGACGAGATAGGAAATGTTTTTTATACTTCTGATATTGTTTTATCAAGAGGTGGTGCGCATACAACATATGAACTTGTGTTAATGCAAAAACCGTCTATATTGATTCCAATTCCGTGGGCATCTAACAATGAACAATATAAAAATGCTGAAATTGTTAAAAATATAGGACTCGCCGAAATACTTGATCAGAATTCCACTAACACAGAGGAATTTATTAACATATTATTTAAGATGAAAGAAAATATTGATAAATATAAGGTTGTAAATGATATAAAATTGCCCCTAGACGGTCAAAAACGAGTAGCAAAAGAAATAATAAAGTTATTATAAATATGAAAGCATATCCAACTGGCTCATATAATAAAAGATTAAACTATTTAAATAAAAGTAATAATAAAAATTGGTTTATTAGACACAAAATTTTGATATTTGGTATTGTAATTTTTTCTGTACTTGGCTATTTGTATAAAGATTTACCTAAAATTTCATATGTGAATATTTATGACGGAAATAATATTTTAAGAGAAGAATCTGTGGTAGATGAGTTGCAGGGAAAATACTGGATAAATGTTAGTGATGATTATATAAAAAAAATAGTAGAAGACGCTAATTCTAAATATGAAGTTGAGAATTTAAAAAGAGATTATATAAAAAGTCAACTTATTATTTATCTTGTTAAGAGGCAACCTAAGTATTATATAAAGTCTAGTTACGGGAATTTTTTAGTGGATGAAAATGGCTTTGTTATTTCTAAATCGGCAACAAATCCCGATAAATTAACAACAGTGGTATATGATAGAGATGATATAGAAGTTGGAACGTATATCGATTCTAATATTTTAAAAAGTGCAATTTGGTATGCACAACATGAATTGCCGATAAATATAAAAGATGATGTTTTAACTACAACTGTTGAAAATGTGTTAATATATTTACCAGTGGTAAAAACATTGGAAGAAGCCAACCGTAAGGTTAGTTTGTTGCAAAAAGTTATACAACAGTATACGATTAAAGATAAGAAAATCGAAAATATAGATTTGCGGTTTTCTGATCCATTAATTAAGTATAAAATATAAATAACATGGCAAAAGATAAAATTATAGCAGCATTAGATGTAGGATCGTCAAAAATATCTTGTGCTGTTGCATCTGTAGACGATTCCAAAATTTCCGTAATTGGTACATATTCCCATAAATCTGCTGGTGTTAAAAATGGCGTTGTTAATAATATTGATAAGGCTGTTGCAGCCATAAGTGAAACATTTACAAAGGCAGAAATGATGTCGGGGCATCCAATATCAGTTGTTGTGTCGTCTATAAGTGGAGCGCATATTGAATCGTTGAATTCTAAAGGTGTTGTTGCTGTTGCGGGGGTAGAATCAGAGATATCGCAAAGTGATGTTATGAGAGTAAATGAAGCGGCTCAGGCGATTTCTTTGCCATCATCTAGAGAAATTATTGAAGTTATACCAAGAGAATATGTTGTGGATAAGCAAAGAGGTATTTATGATCCAACAGGAATGATTGGTGTTAGACTAGAAGTTGAGGCTAATATAATTCATGGAAGTACAACAGCAATACGAAATTTAACTAAATGTATAAGCCAAGTTGGGGTTGATGTCGATTCTTTTATTTATTCTGCAAGAGCTTCTGCTGAGGCTGTATTAACCGATACTGAAAAAGAATTAGGCACAATGCTTATTGATATAGGTGGCGGAACCATAGATATGATTATATATTCGGGTGGAAGACCTGCATTTTCAGCAGTCATACCAATCGGAGGGCAAGATATTACAAATGATTTAGCAATCGGGTTAAGATCATCTTTAGAAGATGCAGAAAAGATAAAATTAAAGTTATCTAAAGAAGAAAGTTTAGCAGAAAAAAATATTTTTATAGATAAAGACGGTAGAGAATCAAAGGTACCAAAAGGAGAATTGTATGTTGGAGATATGAATATTGGAATGGAAACCGTACCCAAAAATGTAATTAACGATATTATATTTAGACGATTAGAAGAATCGTTTAAGTTTGTTCAACTTTATATTAAAAAAGCAGGCTATGATAAGAAATTGCCAGCGGGCGTGGTTTTAACGGGTGGTACAGCTCAAATAAAGGGAATAGAAAAAATTGCTGAACATACATTTAAACTGCCAGTAAGAGTTGGATATCCAACTAGACTTTCAGGGATAGTTGACCAAATTCAATCTCCATCTTATTCTACAACTGTAGGGGTGTTAATGATAATGGCTGATGCTATGAGATATGATAGTAGTAGATTTATGGAAAGAAAAAGTGGTAATATAAGTGGTATAGGATCCAGAGTTGTTAGTTTATTCAAATCGTTTCTGCCTTAACGATATAAAATTATGGCTTTTATAGAACCAATACAAGAAATACTTGCTCGAATTAAAGTTGTTGGAGTAGGTGGTGGTGGACAAAACGCTGTCACTTCAATGGTTAATAGAAAAAATTTAGAAGGTGTTGAATTTATTGCAGTAAATACTGATAAACAAGCGTTAGATGCATCGCCTGTTCCTACAAGAATTCAAATAGGTAAAAAAAGAACACGCGGTTTAGGATCTGGAGCAGATCCAACGGTTGGAAGAGAAGCGGCTGAAGAATCTGTAGAAGAATTAAAAACAAATTTGCAAGGTGCTGATATGATTTTTATTGCAGCATGTTTAGGTGGAGGTACTGGTACCGGTGCATCACCGATAATTGCGGAGATTGCAAAAGAAGCTGGTGCATTAACAGTTGGTGTAGTAACTAAACCATTTCCATTTGAAGGACAAAGGCGAATGAATCAAGCAGAACAGGGTATTAGAGAATTAAAAGAAAGAGTAGATGCATTAATTGTAATTCCAAATGAAAGGCTACTAGATATTGTCGATGATACAGTACCTTTAACAGATGCGTTTTTAATTGCTGACGAAGTCATTGGTAATGCTGTAGAAGGTATTTCAGAATTGATAACTTCAACAGGGTTAGTAAATGTTGATTTTGCTGATGTTAAAACAATTATGACAAATGCTGGTTCAGCATTAATGGGTGTAGGATTTGCACAAGGCGATGGTAGAGCAGAAAAAGCAGCCAAGATGGCTGTTGAATCACCGCTACTTGATGTTGATATCAGTGGCTCAACAGGGGTTTTGATAAACATAGTTGGTGATACTAGTTTAACTATGCATGAAGTTAATACAGCAGCGAAAATTATATCAGAAGCTGCACATCAAGGAGCAAATATAATATTTGGTGCAAATATTGATCCAAGTATTGATGGGTTAAAGGTTACTGTTATAGCAACAGGTTTTGAAACTGATTTTGCTTCATTAGGTTTGCCTGATATTACATCTCCAGTCGATGAACAAGTGTTAGATCAAATTGATTCAAGGTTTAAATCTAAAAGTTCTGATTCAGAAGAAAGTGTTGTAGAAACAGAAGAAGCTGAGATAGATATAATAACTTCGTCAACCATGGCGTCGTTAGACGAAAAAGATTCAGATTTTGATATAGATAGTATGCGCGAGGCAATAAAAGAGTTAGATGAAGAGGATAACTCTGATAAAACTGAGGAGCATTCAAAAGAAGAGTCTGAAAAGGATGAAGACAAAAAAAATGAAGATAAAGATTATGATTTTGGATATACAACGGGTTATTCCAGTAACTCATCTGATGATAACGATGATGTATCAGATAATGGTGATGTTGATTATAACCAAGCTGATGCGAATGAAGAAGATGAAGATGATAAACCAGAAAGAAAAACATCTAGCGATTTTTGGAGTTTTATCAAAAAAAGAAAAGTTTAACCTATTAATCAGAAATCTAATATGAAAAGAGAATTAAGGGTATATTTAACATTTGCCCTATTGTCAGTATTACTGTTTTTATCGATTATATTTTTAATTATTAGAGCATATAGAGCACAATTATATTTTGAACATAAAAAAGCAGAAGAGCCATTAGTACAAGATAACTAATCTTTTGTACCTGTTACTTTCAAAGGTTTTACTATTATTTAACGATAAGATACATAAATGGAGCCACTATAGCTGGAACAATAAATATGTACTGCCAGGTTGGAAGCAAGGGTAGTATTATCAAAATTAAAAGTATTACAATGATTATTGACAACCATTTAATTAATTCCCTATATATAATTAATTCTGCGGTTGTTGTACCTTCTTGTTCAGCAATGTTGTAATAAACAGATAAAAACGGGATAGCTCTTAATGGGCCATTTATTCTATCTGTGATATCGATTGCAAATAAAAGTGATGGAGTTGTTACAAACATACGAAATACATACAATAACGAATCTATCGTTAAACCGATTTTTAACACTTTTCTTACTCCGTGTTTATCAATAAATTTTCCTACCAAGACAACAGTTAACGATGATATAAAAATAGATATTGAAACCAATGTACCGAGTTTAGAAAAAGATTTTAATGCTACAAATAATAGTATTGGCCACATTGTTGCATAAATTATATCTTCGATTCCATTTGCTGCCATTGCTACGGACTTTTTACGCAACTCTTTTCGGCTAATATATTTTTTAAATATATGCCATACATTGTGTTTGCCGTGTTTTGATTCATCTACGCTTACCAATACTGGAATTGATGACAATGATAATAATAGAATTCCAATAAAGAACAATAAATTAAAACTGTATATTGAAATAATAAAACCACCCATTATTGGGCCTATTGTTCTTGCTAGTTTCCCAAGTAAAATTCTTGTTGCTACAGTATTTCCAAAATGCCCTTTTTCTTTGTTTCGCGATTTTCTTATAAATAATGTGTGATACGGTATCCAGTATAGAAATGACTCCAAACCTGTTAGAATTCCCGCTAAAAAAATCAAATAAAAGTATTTATCAGCTAAACTCAAAGATAAAAGCATTATTGATTGTAATATAGTGCTTATAAAAATTGAATTCTTCATTGTCAAAAAACCGAAGATTGAATTTGTTAATTCTGATGAGGAAATCAAAAGCGTTATCCCGGTTATTAAATAATAAATAAGAACCCATCCTACAGAATTTATATGACTATCTGAATATATTATTGGTTTATTTTCTAATGTATAAATATATACGGGGATAAATATTCCGACTAAAGATAAAGCAAATCCCTTTATTGTATTTGTTGCATATAACGCTGGAGATTCTTCTAGCTTTGGAAAAACGGAATGTACATTTGTTTTTGCAAATATTGAGTGAGGCATTAATAATATTATACATTAAATTGTAACTTTATTTATCGAGTAGTTTGTTTTTTGCGATTCTTGACTAATATTCTCGATATATTATCATAACACTTAGAAGCGTTTGAGTGGAAATCAACCACAAATAGTTAGTTTTTGCTATACGCTAGAGAAAGAACGGCTTATGCTTAGTAGAATCTCTCGGGTAAGCCCGTTACAGCTGTAATGAGATACCATTTTTGGTAAGCAAGGTGGTACCGTCTTGTTAGTTCAAGGCCCTTGTATTTTTGTTAAATCAATATGAGTTAGCAAAAGTATAGGGGCTTTTTTGTTTAATGGAATTTAATCAGATGTTTGGTTGAATTCCACATAAAATTAATATGTCTGATGATGTAAAAACATTTCAACCTGTTGATGCTAAATTTGATTTAGTGTCATTAGAAAATCAAGTATTAGATTTCTGGCAAACTAATAAAATTTTCGAAAAGGTTGACGAGCAACACAAAAACAAAAAGGAATGGGTTTATTACGATGGGCCAATTACTGCTAATGGTATGCCTCATTACGGGCATGCAATAACTTGGTTAATGAAGGACATTGTGCCTAGATATCATACTATGAAAGGTGAATATGTGAGTAGAAATATTGGTTGGGATTGCCAAGGAATTTTGGTTGAATTTGAGGTTGAAAAGAATTTAGGATTTAAGCATAAAAGTGATATTGAAAAAATGGGTGTAGATAAATTTAATGCTATGTGTAGGCAATCTGTTTTGGATCATAGAAAGGATATGATTGAATACGAAACTAGATTGGGTAGATGGATTGATCATAATGATGAGTATGCAACTATGGATAAAGACTATATTGAAAGCATGTGGTGGGCATTATCTGAATTGTATAAAAAAGGTTTGCTATATGAAGGGCATAAGGTTGTTGCATACTCAACAAGAGCAGGTATGACACTTTCTGCCCATGAGGTTGCTGAAGGTGGTTATAAAGATATTGTAGATGACACAGTTACTCTTAAATTTAAGTTAAAAGATGAAGATAATACATATATATTGGCTTGGACAACAACTCCTTGGACACTTCCGGGAAATCTAATGTTATCTATAGGGAAAAATATAGAATATGTAAAAGTTAAAAAAGATGGTGAAAATTACATATTAGCAAAAGAGGCTTTAGATAGAGTTTTTGGTGAAGACGCCGATTACGAAATTTTAGAAAATATTCCACCAGAAGATTTAGTTGGAAAAGAATATGAGCCATTGTTTCCATATTATGAAAGCAAAAGAAAAGAAGGTGCATTTAAAGTTATATATGCTGACCATGTGAATACTGAAGAAGGTACTGGAGTTGTACATTTAGCACCCTATGGCGAGGAAGATTTCAATATCTTTTTAGAAATGGGAATGAAATTGTTTGATTATTTAAATGACACAGGGGAATTTACTGATGAAATTCCTGAATATGCTGGGTTGTTTTATAAAAAAGCAAACAAAAAAATAATAGAAGATTTGCAAGAGAAAGGATTATTGTTTAAACACGAAGAATATACACATAGTATGCCTATGTGTTACAGAACCAAGACACCACTTATATATAAGCCAATTAAGAGTTGGTATGTTGCTATAAATAAAATAAAACCTAGGTTATTAGAAGAAGCAGAAACTATAAATTGGGTTCCAGAAAGAATGAAAAAAAGATTTATAAATTGGATCGCAGGGGCCAGAGATTGGTCTTTGAGCAGAAGAAGATTTTGGGGAACTCCACTACCATTATGGATAAATGATAAGACCGGGGAAAAGGTATTTGTTAGCTCATTTAAAGAGCTAGAAAAACTAAGTGGGCAAAAACTGTCTGAGGACTTTGATCCGCATAAACCGTTTGTAGATGATATTACATGGGAAGGTAAAGATGGTGGTGTATTTAGAAGAGTACCTGAGGTTATTGATGTTTGGTTTGATAGTGGGTCTATGCCATTTGCAAGATATCATTATCCATTTGAAAATAAAGAATTATTTGAGAAACGATACCCTGCCGATTACATAAGTGAGTCTGATGATCAAATTAGATTATGGTTTTATACAATGTATGTTTTAGGAGTAGCATTGTTTGATAAAGCACCATTTAAAAATGTAATTGTTACAGGCATGTTAGGTGATGAATCTGGTAAAAAGTTATCAAAAAGTACAAAAAATTATCCGCCGATAGAGGAAGTATTTGAAAAATATGGTGGAGATATGTTGAGGTACTTTTTAGCATCCGCACAAATTGCTAGAGGGGAATTTGCTAATTTCTCATATAGATATTTAGAAGAAACAAGAAAATCATTTTTTACAACATTGTGGAACAGTTATAGGTACTTTATTACATATGCTAGATTATATGGATTTAATAAAAATGATGTTGTTAAAGATATTGATGATTTAGATGCAACAAATGTTTTAGACAGATGGATACTTGCCAGATTAAAGCAAACTGCAAATAAAATCGATGATTATTTAAGTCGTTATGAAGTAATGTATGGGGCTAGAGAATTAGCACCATTTGTTGAAGATTTATCAACTTGGTATATAAGAAGATCTAGAGATAGATTATCTTCTGGCGACAAAAATGCACTGCAAACTTTATATTATGTGCTTTTAACATTTACTAAACTTATGGCTCCGTATATGCCATTATTATCAGATGGTTTATATAGAAACTTAGTATCTATTGATGATTCAATGCCTGAGTCAGTACATATGTGTAAATTCCCCACATATAGCGAATTATCAAATGATGAAAACAAAATGTTAAGCGATATGGAAATCGTGCGAAAAATTGCATCTTTAGGTAATGCAATAAGAAAAGAGGTTCAAATACCGGTTAGACAACCATTATCAGAAATGATTGTAATGGGAATTAAGCCTTTGGATGAAGAATACCAACAATTACTTAAAGACGAGTTAAATGTTAAGAATATTAGATTTGAGAGAAATGTTGATTATGATGTTTCTGAGGAATATGCTACACAAGAAGAAGGAGATTTAAAAGTTGGGCTAAATACAACAATAACAGATGACTTAAGATTAGAGGGTAAAGCAAGAGAAATGGTTAGAGAAATACAGAAGCTTAGAAAACAAGCAGATGTTGAGTGGAATGAAATAGTGAATGTTACATATCCAAAAGAAGATGATTATGGCGCAGTGGTAGAAAAATTTGGCGATGAAATAAAATCAAAGACATTTGTTAAAGAGTTAAAACCAGGCGATAAATTCGAATTAAGTAGACTTTAAGTGCACATAGGTTTACAAAAAGGTAAATCTATTTTTGCTAAAATAATTTTTTAATGTAACGCTATGTTAATATAGTTATTGATATTTTATTAACTTTTTGTTACTATTTTGCAGTGATGAATAATAAGGAATTTGCAGTAATAAAAGTGAACTCAAAACAATTTATAGTCAGCGAAGGTGATACTCTTGTGTTAGACAGAATAACACCTAAATCTGATGTTGAGATTTTATTGTTAAATAACGGTAAAGATACACTTGTTGGTGAGCCGTCTGTTGATGATGCTGGCGTACTTTTGGAAATAGTAGAGCAAAAACAAGACAAGAAAGTTTCTGTAAGAAGATTTAAAGCAAAATCAAGATATAGAAAGAATAAGGGGCATAGACAACCAATTTCAGTTGTTAAGGTAAAAAAACTAGGAAAAGGGGTAAAAACCGAAATTGTGCTTAATATAAGAGAAAAGAACACAGATATTAGTAAAGAAAAAACAGGAGAAGAAAAAGTAGAGAAAAAAGTTAAAGAAGAAGTTAAAACAGTTGAGAAGACCACACAAAACTTAATTAAGGATGTAGAAGGTTTAAGTGATTCTATGAAAGAGAAATTAATTGGGGCAGGGTATGATACAGTGGAAAAAGTAAAGAAAGCCACAGATAAGGAATTAACCTCAATAAAAGGAGTAGGGCAAAAAGCAGTTGATAAATTAAGAGAATTGATTAAGTAGTTCATAGTTTTAATAAATCATGGCACATAAGAAAGCATCAGGTTCAACCAGACAAAAAGGAAATAGACAAGGCAAACACAGAGGTGTAAAAAAATATGATGGTGAATTTGTAACAGCAGGAACAATCTTAGTAACTCAATTGGGAACAGTTATTGCTCCTGGAGAAAACGTTGGTATGGGTAGGGATTATACAATATTTGCTAAAATTGATGGATTTGTAAAATATAAAAACATTAGAAAAGATAAAAAAACCGTTAGCGTTTATAAAACCGTGTAACTTTTTCAAAGGCTCACATTTAACAATTAATAAAAAATCCTTTAAACTTTCTTTTAAGTGATTTGCACGCATATTTTAAGAATTTAATATTATTAATGCCTTTAAATAGTATTATTAATGAGATTTTTCACTTATTATTATTTACTCTATGAAGACATGCATTTTTCAGGTATAGTTTGTGGATGGTCTATTAATCCGATTTCATTTGGAGGCCAATATCTAAAAAGACTACGACCAATAATTTCGTCTCTTTCAACAAATCCCCAAGCTCTAGAATCTGAACTATGTTCTCTATTATCGCCCATCACGAAATAATTATCTTCTGGTACTCTAACTAATACGCCTTCTTTAAGAAAAGTTTTTGGATTAGTTTGTACAGTTGGCGCAATATATGCGCTTTCATTTACTATAACACCTTCAGGGCATTCATCTGTGTATAAGTAGATTTTATTATCTTTTAGCATTATTTTATCACCTGGTATAGCGATTACTCTTTTTATATAATCTACCGATTCATTTAATGGATATTTAAAAACAATAACTTCACCTCTTTCTGGTTCCCTAAATCGGTATGTTAGTTTGTCAGTTAATAAATATTGCCCATCGTGAAACCCTGCAATGCCGTCCATTGATTGCCCTTTTATTTCATGGGGTTGAAATGCTAGCAAATATATTACAACAAATATAGATAACGCTATTACAACGGTTTCTATAATGTCTAGTAAAAAGTTTTTGATTCCTTCAAAATCCATAACATTAGTATTTTACAGTATGCAAAAATATATAACAATAAAAGAAATGAAAAAATGTAAAAATATGTTGTTATTGATTAAACTACCAGTTTAGATATACAATTACTTTGTTTAATTTAGAGCCTGTAGCTCAGTGGTAGAGCGCTTCGTTCACATCGAAGAGGTCAGTGGTTCGACCCCACTCAGGCTCACCAAACTGTCCTTTTTGTATGAAATTAAAAATTGCACTTAATACTATTTATCAAATAATAGCGAAGTTATCTACTACTGTAGCAACTGTTTTAGTTACAATATTGGTTACAAGAAATTTAGGGAATCAAATGATGGGGGATTTTGCTATTGTTTTAACTTTTGTAGGTACTTTTTTTGTCTTAACAGATTTTGGAATGAATTCCATATTAGTAAAAGAATTTGTAAAACCAAAGGTTGATTCTAGTGAGGTGTTTTCTAAAGTTTTTGTATTTAAATTTTTGTATGGATTGGTTTTAATGCTTTTAGGGTTGGTTATATTAACTTTACTACCATATACAAGAGAAGTAAAAACAGCGATACTAATATCATTGCCAGTAATACTTTTTCAATCGTTAGCAAATGTTCCAAATGTAATTTTTCAATCATTCTTAAAATATGAAAAAAGATTAATTGCGTCTGTTGTGGGTAGTGCTTTTGCAATAGTATCAATTTATTGGCTTATTAACACTAATAGGGCGGATTTATTATCTTTGTCGCTATTTTATTCATTAAGTATATTAGCTGTTCTATCAGTTGCTTTAATTTTAGTTAAAAATTATTTTACAACCAATACTAATCTATTTGATTTTAAATATTACAAAAAATTATTTATATTATCATTGCCAATTGGTTTATCAATGGTTGTAAATATGCTAATGATGTACGCAGATAGATGGATTTTATCAATATACTCACCGTCAGAATCGGTAGGTATATATTATATTGCATTTAAAATTTTTGAGGTAATTATAATAATTCCTACATTTTTTATGAATGCGTTATATCCTATTATGATAAAAACTCACGAAAAATCTGTAAAAAAATATAAAGTCTTAATGAAGAAAAGTATTTCTTTTTTGATTGTTAGTGCGTTAGTTATCACATCTTTTGTCTTATTAACATCACATTGGGGTGTTGCATTATTATGGGGAAATCAAATGTTACCTGCAGCAACAGTACTAAATATTTTAAGCTTAGGGTTAGTTCTTTTCTTTTTAACTTCTCCATTAAATTGGATGCTATTAGTAGAAAGAAAACAAAAATATTTAATATACGTTTATATTATTGCTTTTTTGGTTAATTTGGTTCTAAATTTGATATTTATCCCTAAATACGACTATATAGCAGCTGCATACACTACTGTATTCACTGAATTTACTGCTCTTATTGCGTTGGTTTTAGTTTTGAAATATGGC
>CAZDNW010000009.1:0-7751 GCA_964506905.1 uncultured Candidatus Saccharibacteria bacterium | reverse complement strand
TTCACGGGTGAGCAAAAGCTCAAGCTTTTTTTCTTTGGCTATTTCTATAGTATTGTTTCCATACTCTGGATCAACTAAAACTGCTGAGTTATAAGGTGCAAATGTTTCTGTTGTTAATGCTTTAAAATCGGATAGTAAATTCTCATTTAAAATCTTTTTTAATGAACCGCGGTGGTCTATTGCAAAAATTTTAATTGGTTGTTTTAGGGTAGGTTTGTTTTTTTGTTCTTGTGGCATAGTCTCATTATCTATTTTAACAGAAGGAATTTTAACAACAATGGTTGTGTCATCTATGCTATTCGTTTGTTGGTCGGTTATTACGCGTGCCATGTTATATACCTGGTTTGTAGTATAGACCTATTGGTTTATTTATTACCATGGTTTGTGCGTCTCTAATGGTGGGGATTCTCTCGTCTAATACTGGTATATCTGTTAGAGGATTTAGTTTGTATGTCCTAATTAGGTAATCTATACTAAGCGAAAGTAGTGTGGGAAATTCTATAGTGGCGGTTAAAAACGGTTGTGCTGTTGGACTACCTTGAACACCCTTTGTTCTTGTTAGTATTTTTGCAGTTTTCTGATCAATCAGTGGAGTCCCCGCCCTAAAGGGGTTTGGTTGTTTTGACATATAAGTAACTAGCTTTGTTGCGATTAGATTTGGTTGATGCCTTAATGTTTTTCGCTGTGATTTAGCTTCATGGTATAGGGCATGCCATATTCGGTGGAAAGCGGTACGATTCCTTTCGCTAAATTTGGCGATTTGCAATAAGGCTTTTAATTTTTCGCGTTCGGGTTTATCTATATCAAGGTTATTATCACTTGGACGGAAAAATTCTTGTGGTGGTATTCCGATTAATGCGGAGATAATAGGTACTGCTAAAGGGTTCTCTGTCCCAGATGCTGCAAGAAGTTTAGATTTATCTGTTATAGTAGCTTTTAATTCGCTAACTATTGCCCTATAGTTAAATGGGTTTAATTCGTAAAGGTGTGTCGCGTATGTTGCAATCAATGGGTAACTTATGTACGGTGGTATATCGGGAGCACGCACATTATGTACTTGTAGTGCTAATTCTCGTGTATCTGTATATATTTTATAATGATGCGGATTGGTACTTAAAACTGATTTTAATACATCTTGTTGGGCTTGGGAAGATGCCCGTGTGGTGCTAGCATACACATGGATACCTGCTAACAAGTCTTCTGCTAGAGCTTTTTCGTCTGGTGGATAATCTGTTGCTGAAACTAATTGATATGGCGAATCGTCAACTATTTTTGCGATTCTTCCTATAGCCCAGTCGATGTCTGTAATTGTTATCGGTGATGTAGTAGGTTCTGGATTCAATTGTGCCATTACTTATTATTATAAATCATGGAAAAAAATTTTGCACTATTATATATGCAAAATTTTCTATTTTTGTTATATTACTGTTATGTCTGAAACTAATAACACACCAACCCACGTTGCTATTATCATGGATGGTAACAGAAGGTGGGCTGTAGAACACAACTTACCTTATGTAGAAGGGCATAAAGAAGCTCTTAATCGCATTGAAGAGATTATAAAATATTGTATTGAAATCGGTGTTGAATATTTAACTTTGTGGGCTTGGTCACCTAAGAATTTTAAGAGAAGTAAAGACTTTGTATCTGATGCGATGAAACTTTTTGAGCAAGAAATGAATGACGAGGGTTTACTGAATAGGGTAAGGGCATTAGGGGTTAAAAGCAAGCATATTGGAACATGGGCAGGTTTTTCTAACCGATTGGTTAAAAAGGCTGAAGAATTGTATGCTAGAAATCCTGATGAAACTAAGATTGTGGTTAATTGGGCAATTGGATATGAAGGTAGAGATGAAATTACAAGAGCTGTTAAAAAAATAGTAGAAGCTGGGATTTCACCTAAAGATATTACACAAGATTTGATTAATGGTTATTTAGATACGGCAGGGCAACCAGATGTAGATTTGATGATTAGAACAGGGGGAAATTTAAGAACTTCTGGGTATTTAATTTGGCAGATTGCAGATGCCGAACTTTATTTTACTGAAACTTATATGCCAGCATTTGGTGTGGAAGAGTTTAAGAAGGCTTTAGATGATTATGCAGGGCGTGAGAGAAGGTTTGGTGGAGATAGTAAAAAATATTAATTAGTGCAGGGCTAGAGATACTGGTCTAACATAATCTTCTCCTTCTTTTTGTTCACCTAGAAATATTACAAATTTTAAGTTTTCGTCGGTTATAGATTTTTGTAATAGTTCTGGTGTAAGTGGAAATAAGTTTTTGTCACTATCAAGAACCCCTAACAATAAAAAGTATTCTACATCGGTCGGAACTG
This sequence comes from uncultured Candidatus Saccharibacteria bacterium, assembly GCA_964506905.1. GTDB lineage: Bacteria > Patescibacteriota > WWE3 > 2-01-FULL-39-13 > 2-01-FULL-39-13 > JALWZX01. The sequence continues at coordinate 5,416 of CAZDNW010000009.1, read as the reverse complement.
TTTTGTATGTGCCATCTTTCTCTTGTATATATCGTAATTTTCTGAAGGGAGACCCAAGATATGGATATTTGGTGCCACTTTTGGGGATTACATCTGTTGGGTTTGGGTGTGTCAATGTATCTTCGGTTTCAAAATTTTCCTTATTGGTTTCTAATGTTTGTGCTTTTGTTAATCTAATTATGTACTCAGGATTAAATCCGAGCATGTATTCAAAAGGTGTTGTTTGCTCAGAATAATTAAGATAATCCGAGGGATTTATGATAATTGCCATGGCGTGATTGCCCCCTAAATTGATGATTTCCTTTGTGAAAAGATTATCATGCTCATATACCTCATATAAATAATCGCCTAAATTTCTAGGGAATCCGTTCATGCTAAAAGGGTATTGTGGATTTTCTCGCGTGAACCTTACTTTTGGAGATGATACTTGTTGCGCTTGAATATGTAATACATTTGTCTCTAATTGGCTAAGTTCGTTTGGGCTGCATGCACTCAAACTTAACATGAGTAACAATAATACCGTTGTGATATGTTGCCTATAGACTTCTGCTTTTACTTCTTTGGGTTTAGGTTCACAGTCTTGCCCTCCATTTGGGCGACAATCTTCAATGGGGCTATTAGTACCAGTGGTTTGTAGGAGGTGATTTTCAGGGCTTAGAGACGCATCGTCTTCTGAAATAAGTTGAACAGGTAATTGTGGCGACATAACTTAATTTACTTAACTAAATTTAATTGCTCTGTTGAATCTGTTATGTCGGCAGAATTAGATTCTTCAGGCTGGGCATCTATTACATTTTGTGGTGAGGTACCACTAATTTGAATTCCACTTAAATTATCTATTTTAGATTCTAACTTTTCAAAACTGCTATTTACGGTATCTGCAGAATTTTTGGCATTGGTTATGTGTTTTGTTAAAACCCGCAAATTATCAGAGAATTTTTCAGCGTCTTTTTTGATTCCATGAATTTGTCTAAGTATTTCTTTTGCTCTTGATTCTACTTTTTTACCTTCTAACCCAATCATTATCGCTTTTAGGTAAGAGTAAAACACATTTGGTGATACAGGTAAGACTCGCTTTTCCCACGCGTATTTGCCTAGTTCTGGGTTATTTACAACTACTTCATAGTAAATTGCTTCGCTTGGTATATACATTAATGCAAAATCAACTGTTCCTTCATCGGTCAAAATATATTTTTTTGATATGTCGTTTATGTGTTTTTTAACATCTTTGTAAAAGTCTTTTTTAAATCTTTCACGATCCTCTTGAGTTTCTGCTTGCATCATTTTTGTAAAATTTTCCATTGGGAATTTAGAGTCAACCGATACATAACCTTCTGTCAGTTTTAATAAAGCATCAACTCTATCGCCAGTAGAGAAGGTATGTTGTAATTTATATTGATCTGCTGGTAACATTTGTTCTAGTAATTCTTTTAAAACTTCTTCGCCAATGTTTCCTCTAAGCTTTGGAGATTTTAAAAAGTCTTGCAAATCTTTCATGCTACGGCCGATTTCACTCATAGACCCAAGTTCTTTTTGTACTTTACCGATTACTTCTGCGGCGTTGTCTAATCTTTCGTTTAACGCTTGTGTGTTTGCATCAAATCTTTTGTTTAAAGTTTCTGTGGTTTGGTTTAATTCTGATTGAACATTTTTAAGTCTAGAATCAACGGTTGTTTGTACACCCTCTAATCTAGTTTCCATTGCGTTTTGCATTGTTTCTAACCATTTCATTAAAACTTCATCTTTTTCCTTGTTAGTTTTTGATTCTTCTAAATCTTTAAACTTTTTGTTCATAAAGTACATTACAGCCAAAAAAAGTGTTAGTGATACAGCTATTGATGATATTAAGAATGTCATTTCAGTAGTCATGATTTGATTGTAGGTTGTTGTTTTGTGTTAAGCAAGTAGGTGTTTATTTTTGTATTATTGGGAATTCTGTCGATGGTTTTGTGACAAATAAATGTACTGGGTATGCATTCCCCTGTGGCATTCGCATGTCTCATTTTTACTTTAATTTGAAAGACTAATTGTCTGTGATACAATCGGCATATGAATTCCTCATCAAAGAAAAAATACATAACTACACCGATTTATTATGCAAATGGTGAGCCACATATAGGGCATTTACTAACGACTACTGTTGCAGATGTTTTAGCAAGGCATTATAGATTGCTTTTGGGTGAAGAAAATGTGTTTTTTACAACCGGTACTGATGAGCACGGAACCAATGTTGAACAATCGGCAAAGAAGCTAGGGTATGAGAATTTGCAAGATTATGTTGATATGAGAAGTAATTATTTTAAAGAAAAGTTTGGCGAAACATTTATCTCTTACGACTATTTTGCAAGAACAACAAACAAAGAACATGTTAAATTTGTTCAAGATTTTTGGAAAAAAATTCAAGATGCTGGTGATGTTTATAAAGGAAAATATGAAGGTATTTATTGTAACGGGTGTGAAAAATTTTTAACAAAGTCTGAACTTAATGAAGACGGATATTGCCCATTACACAGGCCTGACCAAATAGTAAGAGTTGAAGAAGAAAACTATTTCTTTAGATTGTCTAAGTATCAAGATAAGGTTTTAAAGGCAATTGAATCAGGTGAATTAAAAATCTATCCAGAAGGAAAGAAAAATGAAGTTATTGCAAGAATAAAAGAAGGGTTAGAAGATCAAAGTATATCAAGACCGGTTGAAAAAGTATCATGGGGGGTTGAGTTTCCGGGTGATAGTAGTCAAACACTTTATGTTTGGGTTGACGCGTTATTAAATTACTTGTCGTCTTTGGAAATAAATAATAAAACTGAATTTTGGCAAGGGGCCACACATTTAATGGCTAAAGATATTTCATGGTTTCATAATGTTATATGGCCTGCAATGTTAATGTCGGCTGGGTACGATTTACCTAAATCAACATTTGTACACAGCTATGTTTTAATAGGGGGCGAAAAGATAAGCAAATCTAAAGGAAATGTCATTACAATACCTGATCTGATAAATCGCTACGATATAGATGCTACTAGATATTTATTGTTATCTTATTTGCCATATAAAGATGATGCTGATGTTACCTTTAAATTGTTAAACGAAAAATATACAGCCGATCTTGTAAATGGTTTGGGTAATTTGGTATCAAGAATAAATAAAATGGGTAAGGAATTTAATATAAAAGTTAAAGTTCCTGAATATAGTGAAGTAATAAAAGAGCACGATGATTTGGTTGAGTATTATGAGGAATTTAAATTTCATGATGTTATAAGTTTATTATCTCGATTAGTTCGTGAGGCAAACGAGTATCTAAATCAAACTGAACCATGGAAAAAAGAAGGGGACGAAAAAGAGAAGATATTAAGAGAGGCATACGATAAAGTTATAAAAATAGCTGTATTATTAAAACCAATTACGATAGAGACAAGCGATGAAATTTGTGATATACTATCGGGTAGCATAGAAAAAGAATCTGTTTTACTATTTGGTAGATTGCCAAAAGGTATGTAGAATGGTTTTGTTGTTTAGTTTTTTGAAATTTAGATTATGAGGTCTAAATTTACAATATATTTATTATGAAAGTTAAATCATTAATAATTCCAATAATAATAGTAATAGCATTTGTAGGGTTTGGTATTTTGGCAGGTATGATTGTGGCTAAAAAGGCGAAACCTGCAAGCGATAATGCAAATAGTGGAAATTCAACAGCAAAGGTTGATAAGGTAGAGGAAGAAGCTAAAGATACTGGTACAGTTGCTGGTGCTGAAACCTCAAATACAGATGCAAGCGGTTTTGAAAATACACAAGAAAATGCCACTGGTGATTCTACAGGGATTCAAGACAATGGTGATTGGATGGTTTTGCCGAGCACAAAGCAAAATGTAAATTCTAATACAGAAGACTATGATGGATTTGCTAATCCTTCAACGGAACCGAATACACGTCAAACAGGGAATGTTAAAACAAGTGTAAAGGTTGTTGATAACGATGATTACTCTGGATTTGCAGAATAATTTTTACTAAATCGGATATTTTTAAATTCTTTTAAAGTAACTCTCGAAGATTTTATTTCCTTTTGATATACTGGCAATATGAATGATACTGCCCAAGGATCTAACACGATTAATTCAATGAATTCCCCACAAAATAGTAGTTTAACTGGTAATGATGTTAATAATACAGGTGTAAAAACGGATTCAACAAATGTGACTAAACAAATGATACAACCTGTGCAAAATGACGCACAATCTCAGCAAAATAGTGCGAATGTAAGCCCAACTCAACAAGGTAGTGCAAACATGAATCCAATAGGCACAAATCAGACGGGAGTAAATGCGAATCAAATGGGTGCAGGTGCAGGAATGAATTCCCCGCAAGGAAATTATATTGATCAACAATTTCAGGAAATTGAGCAATTAAGGGTTAAAGTTCAAAACAGTGCGGCACCAGAAGATTTGAAAGAGAATATTTATACAATGATAAAAAGGTTAGAAAGAATGGCCAGAAGTGGTGTGTATTCGCGTGAATATGATATTATCTCAAATTATATTGATTGGGTTATACAGGTGCCGTGGAACAATTTTGCTGAGGAAATTTTGGATATTGATAGAGTTAAGCAAACGCTAGATTCAAACCATTACGGATTAGAGCCTGTTAAAGAAAGGGTGTTGCAATATATTGCAATGCGTAAATTATTAGCACAAAAGAAAGATTTTAAGGCAATGAAAAGGTCGCCGGTTTTATGTATGGTTGGGTTACAGGGTATAGGTAAAACTACGATGGCAAAAAGTATTGCAAAAGCGTTAAACAGGCCATTTTATCGTATTTCTATGGGTGCTATTGGATCGGTGTTAGAAATTCGTGGTAGAGATAAAGCGGTTGAAGGTGCCGAACCCGGGCAGATAATTAAAGCTTTAATAAGAACAGGTGTTAGAAATCCAATTATCTTACTTGACGAGTTAGACAAGGCATCTGGACAAGCAGGTTTGTTAGCTGATGTTATGGCAACAATGCTTGAGATTTTAGACCCAGAACAAAATACTTCTTTTAGAGATCATTATTTAGATTATCCATTTGATTTGTCTGATGTTATGTTTATTGTTTCTGCAAACAAGATAGGAACATTTAGTGCGGCGTTACTTGATCGTTTAGAAGTTATAAAGATGGGTTCTTATACTGATGAGGAAAAACAAGCGATTGCTAGAGATTATTTATTGCCTCGGGTTAGACAAACAACTGGATTAGAAGAAGACCAATTAGAATTTTCACCGGATGTTTGGCCAGTTTTATTAAGGCCTTTGGGTTATGATAGTGGGATCCGTTCATTGCAAAGAATGCTAGAGAATATGGCAAGAAAAGCGGCTTTAGAGATTATTACGGGTAAAACTGATAAGGTTTATATTACTCCTGAGAATTTTAAGAATTATCT
>CAZDNW010000008.1:0-2928 GCA_964506905.1 uncultured Candidatus Saccharibacteria bacterium | reverse complement strand
ATTTTGTAGAGATTTAGGTAGTTGCATGATATGTAAATTTTAACATAAATAAGATATACTTCGTAACTTATTCAACTTATTAAACTTATTCAGATTATTCAGTTTATTCCATATTTATACAATCTATTAAATTTATCTATTGGTTTATATTTTTAAATATGAAATGTTAAGACAATTAATTATATTTATTATGGATAAGTTTAGAACTGATAATTATTTTAAATTGCACAAACAATCGTAAAAATAAGAATTTACACCACCTCTTCCCCAAACACCTCTTTTAATGCTTCTTCGGTGATTCCGCTTGAAGTTTTAACTGGCTTTACATTTTTATCTGTTAATCGTCTAGCATTTGGCTTTTTGTCTGATAATGAGCATTTAAATTTCACTTTTGTTCCGACCAGTTCTTCTGATTCAACTTCTATAATTTCTCTAACTTTGTGGCTCATTAGTCTTTCTTGATGAAATGAGTAATACGCTTTTACAACTAAATTTTCACCATCAAATTCTTCAAATTCGCATGATCTTAAAATTACATGTATTGAATGGTTTTTAGGCTTAACTCTGTTTATTAATTCTTCGTACGGGAATTCTGCCGTATTGTTACCAGTAGAATCTTTATCTTTATTCACAGATTTATTTTTATTTAAAATGTCGTCTATTTCTTTTGATACATTTAAGCTATCTTTTACCTTTTGGTCTTGTTTTTTAGTTTCTTTTTCTTTGCCAGGTCTATTTGTTTGTTCTGAATTTGAGGTTTTTGTTGATTTATTATTGTTGTTTGTTCCATTATTAGATGGGTTTGTTGTAGTTGATTGAGTTCCCCCTACACTTTCTAATGTTAAATCAATTATTGCTAATTCTAGTGGTAGCGTAGAAATTACGGCAAATTTATATTCTTCTAATGCTTTGTTAAAGCGCTCTATAAACAATTTAAGAGTTTTCATATCTGTTAAATCAGCAAAATCTTTTTCTGCATCTGTTAATTCGAATGTATTTTCTACCCCTTTTACATCTAGTTTATATAAAATTAATGATCTTACATATTCAATTAGTTTTTCATTAAACATTTGTATATCTGACCCCGTATTATAAAGTTCATGTAAAAAGTTTATTGCCCCAGATTGATCTTTGTTTTTAATTAAGCCTAAAAATTCCACAAAATTTGAATCGGATTCATTTAATAATTTGTCGATAAACTCATCGCCATTTATCACTTGTTCTAAAATTGTTTCAGCATCGCGAAATGCACCTTTTGATGCAATTGCGATTCTTCGTAATTTATCATCTGATATTTTGTAATTTTGGTCGTTTGCAATTATTCTTAATTTTTGCACAATATCGTCTGCACTTGGGCGTCTAAATTGAAATTGTTGGCATCTTGATTTTATTGTTGGTAATACCTTTTCTGGATTTGTGGTACAAAGTACAAAATAAGCGTGTTCAGGTGGTTCTTCTAATGTTTTAAGTAAAGCGTTTGATGCTTCTGTTGTTAACATGTGAACTTCATCGATAATGTAAACTTTTACCTTACCCATAGCTGGAGATAATTTAATGTTTTCTCTAAGTTCACGAATGTTGTCTATACTTCTGTTTGATGCGGCATCAATTTCAATTATGTCTAGGTGTCTGTTTTCATTTATGGCTTGACAACTTTCACAATTATTACATGGTTCAAAATGTACACTTGGGTTATTATTGGGAAATCTATCTTTTAGTGCATCACCAACAATTGGATCTTCGCAATTTAGCGCTTTTGCTAATAATCTTGCGGTCGTTGTTTTACCTGTTCCTCGTGGACCCGTGAAAAAATACGCGTGTGCAGCATCACCTTTTGCCAAAGCAGAAGTAATAGAAGATATAATATGATCTTCGTTGATTAAATCGTTAAAATTTTTAGGTCTATACCTAGAATAGAACATACTTTTGATCCTGTCCGATTAAATTGAATCAAAGTGAAAGTACCAATATCGTATTTTTTCACTTTATTAAACTTTGTAAGTTCGCTTGTAGTTTGTTGGGCACTCGTTTTTCTTAATTTAATGTGTATGATTGACAAGTCTTAGCCAATTTGCCGTAATCATAGTTGCGAACTTGATTGTTTAGAAATCTTTTTAGATTTCCTTATATAAAATTTATCACTTTTTAATGAGGTAAGTAAGTTAGTCTTTTTTACTCAACCAAGTATTTAAGTCGCTAATGATAGATTCTTCTGTCAATTTTTCGATCTTTTTTCTATCGGATATCGGAAACTTAGCTAACACATACTTTTTAGGGTCTCTGCCTGATTTTTGAACACTTTGACCAATTTTTTCATCTCGTACTCCAATTCGTAAATGCCAAATTTTATTTGAATTTTTTAATGAGGAATTTATAGATTTAACTCCGTTATGAATTTTTGAACCTTTACCTTGTGATAATTTATATTCACCTACTACTAAATCTAGTTCGTCATAAATTATTAAAATATCTTGAGGCTGTATTTTATAAAATGTTGCTATTTTTTGTAGTGGAATTCCAACTTCATTCATATAACAAGTTGGTTTCGCTAATATTGCATCAGGTGTGTCATTTGTTTGAGGTGGAACATTTTGACTTGTGTTAGAAGTGTTTGAATTAGAGGGTGGGTGCATATTTATTTCTGTATTTAACTGATTGTTTAATTTTTCATCTGACTGTTTTTTAAAAGTAGAACTTGAAAACGACGAAAATAAATTTTGAATTCCGCTAAATATTGAGGGTGAAGTTGGCTTATTTGTAAAAATTAGGTCTGATTGAAATTTACTTTTGAATTCCCAATTATAATTAGAAAATAACTTTTGAACAAACTGATTTAACACATCTTTACCGACATTATGGCGTGTATGTGTAAATTCTGGCTCTGGATTTCCTAGTGCGAATATTAGTTTCATAGGTATATATTAGCAC
>CAZDNW010000007.1:0-3647 GCA_964506905.1 uncultured Candidatus Saccharibacteria bacterium | reverse complement strand
TAGCTATTTCTTCCAAAAAGTCTTAATAAGAATAAGAACATATTAATAAAATCTAGATATAAGGCTAATGCTCCCATAACCGCATATTTTGATGCTTCTTCTTCGTTTTGGTTTGCTACAACTGACAAATTCTTCATCTTTTGAGAATCCCAAGCAATAAGAACTGCAAATATTAGAACACCAATTGCGGATATAACAAAATCAAATGAAGTACTGTATAAGCCAAAAATTCCCAAAAACATATTAAATATACTTGCTAAAATAATTCCAATTAATCCCATTACTGCAACAGTACCAATTTTAGTTAAATCAATTTTTAAGAAATATCCTGCACCTGCCATAAGTAAAAACATTATTACAGCACCAGAAAATGCTGATATGATTCCACCTATTTTATAGTAAAAAACGATATAGGAAAGGGTAATACCTGTTAAAAATGAATATGCAAACAACATCAGTGTCGCAGCACCTGAGGATAATGTTTTTATCTTAGCTGACAAGGCTACAACTATACCAATTTGTACTATTAATAATAGAAAAACCATTAAAGTTCCAGAAAAAGAAAATACCAACTTAAAGGCTAGTCCAGATTTAATGGTAAAATATGCTGATATTATGGTTACAATGATTGCAAAAGACATTAAGCCATAAACCTTACCTAAAAAAGGTAAACTTACAGCTGATTCTTCAACTTTTACATCAGGGTAGAGTACTGTGTTTTGTGCTTTCATAGTTTTGATACTAGCGTTACTGCTCCAAAATGTCTACGGATATAATCTTTGGTGGATTTACCGGTTTAGATTTTTCACCCATCTCATTTGGTTCAACTTCTGTATCAGCCAATTTGTCTACTGTTTCTAAACCTTTAACTACATGTCCAAATATTGTGTAATTTGGCTGTAATGGTGTATCTTGATGAACTATAAAAAACTGGCTTCCGTTTGTATTTGTCCCCGAGTTTGCCATAGCTACATCACCTCTTTTGTATTTTCCTTCATATGGAAACTTTTCATCTTCAAATTTGTAATTTGGCCCACCATAGCCTTTTCCGAGAGGGTCTCCACCTTGGATCATAAAACCTTTTATTATTCTGTGAAAGATAGTGTCATCATAAAATCCAAGTGTTGCTAAATATATAAAGTTATTAGCCGTTATAGGTGTGTTTTTTGCATCTAATTCTATAACAATATCACCCTCTGTTGTTTTCATAACAGCAGTGTATTTTTTATTTGGATCTATTGTTAACTCTGGCCTTTGGGTTTGAAGTTTTTCTTCAACAGTCATTGGTTTCTTTTCCTTTTTTGATAAATCTACAGGTTGCGTGTTTACATCTGTAGGTTTAATTTTGTCAGCATTTGGTAACTCATTGTTTCCATTTGCTAAATTATCTAAACTGTCGTTTTTATCTTGTTGGGAATTTTCAGGCGGAACTGTACTATCAACGGTTTCGCTAATCGCATCTTTATTTATAATCTCATCTGTTTGTTCTTTTGGATTTTCTTTATTTTGGGAATTGTGAACCGATTGATTTCCCACAAATATTAAAACACCAAATACTGATAATACTATTGCAGTGATAATTAGGTAGGTTGTAAATTCTTTCATGGTTAATATTCTACATAGTGAATTAAAGAATTCAATGGGATAAGTTTGTTTATGCAGATTGTAAATTATATGCTAAAATATTGCAGAAAGTAAAAATTTGTAGTACCAATTAATAGTGATGCAAATTTAGGGTGGTTAGCTCAGCTGGTCAGAGCGCTTCGCTTACATCGAAGAGGTCGGGAGTTCGAGTCTCTCACCACCCACCATGCACAATGATATAAAATAGCTAATTGGAGGCTTATGGCACAAAGGTTGTAAAAAAGGAATGGCTAAGGGTGGCCTAGCATGGCGTAACTAATTAGGCAAGAAATTTAACCATACCGAGGTGGCCTCACACAGTGCACCTCCGAGGCTTATCTGAGATTTAACCATGCCGAGGTGGCCTCACACAGTGCGCCTCCGAGGCTTAACAAATTTTAACCATGCCGAGGTGGCGGAATTGGTAGACGCGCAGTCTTGAGGGGGCTGTACTCGAAAGGGTGTGGAGGTTCGAGTCCTCTCCTCGGCACCATAGGTTTCGTCATCGAAGCAATGTGGTATAAAGCTTGAGCCGCGATGGCCTCATCCTTGCGACATCGCATTGGTTGGTGTAACAATATTTTGAGCCGCGATGGCGGAATCGGTAGACGCGCAGTCTTCAGAAGGCTGTTTCATTTTTGAAGTGTGGGTTCGACTCCCACTCGCGGCACCAAAAGTATAATAACCTTACTCTGCGCCAGTAGCTCAGTGGATAGAGCAACTGCCTTCTAAGCAGTAGGTCAGAGGTTCGAATCCTCTCTGGCGCGCCATTTTTAGCACTAAATTCCCATAATAAATAACAAAACTTTACTAAACCTCAAATATAAAGTATAAATAGATATATGAGAGGATGTTGGGCTTCATTTATACTATCATTTATTCCACGAATCGTTGTATTAGGATCTTGGATTTTTACAGACTATGTAACCATTGCATTTAAAAATGTATTAATGCCATTCAATTACATTTTACCAGCATTAGGGCTTTTCTTTTTTCCATTAACAACACTAACATACATATATTTTTATAGTTTTTGGCAACCAGGTGTATCAACTTTAGAGTGGATACTTATAGTAATTGCATTACTTATTGATTTAGGTAGTTACGGCACAACGGCTCCGCAATTTAGACGAAGATTTTATAACATATAATTTACAAAAGTTTTGCATTTAAAATTACTCTTTGTTAAACTCAATTTTAATGACAGGAAAAGGAACGACTAAAAAACATTTTCATTTGCCTTTATTATACTTTTTTTCACTATCCATAGGTATGATTGTTTTATTATCATACTTAGCAACCGGTCATTATGAGAATTTCAAAAGCATATACGCACAAGAACCTATAACTAGTAATTTTTCTTTGCATGAAATAGACGAAAATGAAAAAGTAAATGTAATCACACAAGATGAACAAATAAATGATAATGTTGCTAAAAAGATTGATGCATATTTTGAAAAGAACAAAGCACCATTAGCAGGTTATGGATATATTTTTACAAGGGAAGCAAGAAGAAATGATATTGATCCATATATTGTAGCGGCAATTGCTCAATGTGAAAGCCAAGGTGGTAAAGTTACACCTCAATTTGGCGGAATTGAATCTTATAATGCATGGGGTTATGCGGTATTTGATAATAATAATGCAACTAGAAATATGGGGGCTTACGGAATGGGTTCGTTTGAAAATGGGATAGCATTGATGTCTAGAGTTATTAAAAAATATTACAATCTAGGTTTAATTAAACCAGAGGAAATTGTTACTAGATATACACCTGCTTCTGTTAAAAGAGCAGGAGGCAATCCATCAGAAGCACCTTGGACAAAATGTGTAGTATCAACTATAAATAAAATGGATTCACAAGATATAAAATAAAGTTGTATCTACCGTTTGTATTAATTCTTCTCATTTTTGATGATTTCGTTTAAAATTTGATTAGGAATTTCGAAGTGTAATCACTTTAAAAGAGTGATTTGCAAGTTTCAAGCCGAGGTGGCTTCGAGTAGCGCGCCTCCGAGGCTTAA
>CAZDNW010000006.1:0-20907 GCA_964506905.1 uncultured Candidatus Saccharibacteria bacterium | reverse complement strand
GTTGTTTTTAGTAGGTCGGTTATTTGTTTTTTTAGTACATCTTCTTGTTTTTTCATATCATTTATGTCGCTTAAAATAATTGTATCTGGCATTTTAGATTTTACATTAATTTCTATATCCTTATCTTGGGATTTTGGTACGGTGTGCAAGGCTCTATTTACGGATTCGCCAGAGACCATTGAAACTTTTGATGTCATTTCGTCTTTGTGAATTTCGGCAAGTGTGGGAAGTTTTACCTCTCCTTTTAATTTTTCGGTAACCGGAGTTGTTGATGTGTATAAACTGCGTATATTTTCTAAAGATTTTAATTCGTTTTCGTCATAATCTATTTCAGATGTTTGTGTGCCTAGGTATTCGTCTAATTTACTTCTACTTTTTGCAGGGGTCAATGTTATTATTTCGTTCTTTATAATTTGTGCGTAATCAGAGAGAAAATATTCTGGAGGGTTATATGATTTTCGCCAAACACGCTGTGTTGGGTTTTTTATCGCAGAAAGGAAACTAACTAACCACTTATCTAGGCCGCGTTCTTGGATAGGTATAAATGCTACTGCGATTGCGAGAATTCCTGTTGCTATCATAAAAAACCATCGCCAAATAAAAGGCAACCCCGATTTAAAAAATATAAAAACGAGCATTCCTCCAGCAAATAAATACATTACCTGTCTAACCGTTAAATCACCAACAACCTTAAATTCAACATCCATAACATTTTGTGGAACCGGATGTTTTCGTCCGGCATTTATCATGTTTGCTGCAGATTCTTCTATAGGCATGAGACTTATTGGTACAACTAATTAAAATTTGTTTGTGTATTATTTAAGTAATCAATGTCTGATATAAATTTCCCTTGATCTATTATTTTAACATTTCCGGTGTTTACATTTACTAAAACTAGACTCGTCGTTTGGAATTCGTAGAGTAAGCAAGCTTGCCCTATGCAACCATCTGCTTTTACGCCAACAATAGAATCGTTTGTTACCCACGAAGGCAAAATAACACCCCTTAAGATGTTTCGATGTATACTTAGGTCTATGTTGTATATTCCTAACAATACATCACTAAAACCGCCCTCGTTTTTCCAGTAGGCTATGTTCTTTTTATCAAAAGAGATTACGGGGTTGTAACTTTGATTAAATGTTGTAATTTGAGTTTCTGCATTTGTGCCTATTTTTTTATAATACAATCTTCCGTTTTTAGAAAATCCAATAGATGTATTTTCTATAAGAAACGGGTCACTAGCATTTGAGATTTGATCTATCAGGACACCGTTTATTTGGAAAACATATATATTAGGTGTGTTTGTTACTAATGTTGTGCGTTTTTTCTTATTATAAGCCAAATTTGTGTTTATTGCCGAAAAGACTACATAATCGTTTTTTGGTGTGAATAATATTCGTGTTTGTGTGTTGGATGGATCTACATTACTGGTTATTGTTTTTAATTCTTGAGTTACCGCGCCTGCTTTTAAGTAGAATGTTAACTGGGGAAGTGGGGTTGTTTCTCCATCTGGTATTGAGGTGCTATTGGTTTCGCCGATATATGCAAGATATTTTTTATCGTTGCTGAATTTTATCTTGCGTATGTTTATGGCTTTTGTTTGTGCTGTTTCAGGAGTTATAGATCTATTTTGCAAATTTAATGTTTCTATAGTACACATGTTTTGTTTTCTTTTTGAGCATTTAGAGTAGGTTAGAAAGTTTTCAGATTTCCAGGTTAAAGTTGTAAAGTTCTGCGTGTCGTTTTGGATGGACAGGATTTTCTTTTTATCTTCACCGTTAACTAGAGCAGTGTAGATACTCGAATCGTCCTTGATATATGCAAAACTTGGGACATCTTCTGTTTTTGTTTGAACGCATTCGGAGTTGGTTTGACATTCATTTGTTCCTGCACCGGGGATTTCTATGCAGGCGTTGTTTTGACAAACTAAATGTTTTTCTATTTTTACATTTACATTTGGTGCGGTTATGTTTTTATAAATGATTATAATTGCTAATATAATCGCGAAAAACGCTGATATTCCTACCACTGCTATGATTATTTTTTTTATTGCTGAAGGTGATAATAATGAATTCTTCTTAGCAAACTCGTCATCTTTATGTATCTTGTCTCTTGGCGATTCGTTATTACTTTCTGGCTTTGTTGTTATGGCATTTAACGTCTTTCTTTTATTGAAAAAGGCAGGTTTTTTCATGTGTTAAGTTTAACAGAAAAAACTTAAGGTATAAAGTTTTTAATAGAAACTGGTGCGGTTTATTTAGTTTTCTTGTTGGAAGAAATTTAAGTTAGTGCTGATTTGTGTTAGGTGAGTTTGTTTATACAAATAGAAGGCGGGGCTGAAAGCCCCGCCTTTGCACTTTTTATAGTTGTAATTACATCATGCCAGGCATTCCGCCGCCAGCGGGTACTGGTGGTTCTGGCTTATCTTCTGGTTCTTCTGCTATGAGTGCGTCCGTTGTTAGTATGCTTATAGTTACGCTAACAGCATTTTCTACTGCTGTTCTTGTAACTCTTACAGGATCGATAACGCCAGCTTCTATCATGTCAGATAGTTCACCTGTTAAAACATTTAAACCTAAGTTTTTATCTAGGTTTTCTTCGATTTCTTTTATATATCTGCCTGGTTCTAATCCTGCATTAGATAAGATTTTTCTAAATGGCTTTTCTAATGCCTCAAATAAAATTGTTGCACCGACTTTTTCATCGCCTTCTAATTTTGTCTTTTCTAATACTTTTCGGGCTTTTAGATAGGCTATTCCACCACCTGGAACAATACCTTCTGCTACCGCTGCTTGAGTGGCATTAACAGCGTCTTCAACTCTATATTTCTTTTCTTTCATTTCCGCTTCTGTTGCTGCGCCAACTCTGATTATTGCAACGCCACCGACTAACTTGGCTAATCTTTCTTGTAATTTTTCGCGGTCATAATCGCTTGTAGATTCGTCAATTGCTCTTTTTATTTGTTCTACTCTTGCATCTATGTCGGATTTTGAACCTTTTCCGCCAACTATTGTTGTTTCGTCTTTTGTCGAAATGACTTTGTCTGCTCTACCTAAATCCTCTATTGATACAGAATCTAATTTTCTTCCTGTATCTTCACTGATTACTGTACCGCCGGTAACTATTGCAATATCTTCAAGCATTGCTTTTCTTCTATCGCCAAATCCAGGCGCTTTAATCGCCAAAACTTTAAGTGACCCTCTTAGTTTGTTAACAACTAATGTTGCTAATGCTTGTGATTCTACATCTTCTGCAATTATTACTAAGTTTTGTGTTATTTTAACTAAGTTCTCAAGCATAGGAACTATATCTTGTATATTACTTATCTTTTTATCGGTGATTAAGATATATGCGTCTTCTATTTCTGCTATCATTTTTTCTGGGTCTGTAACGAAGTAGGGTGACAAGTACCCTTGATCAAAGTTCATACCTTCTTTAGTTTCTAGTTCGAGGTCTAAACTTCGACCTTCTTCTACGGTTATAACACCGTCTGATCCGACTTTTTCTATTGCTTCGGCAATAATGTTTCCGATTTCCTCATCTTGAGCTGAATTTGTTGCGACTTGTGCTTGTTGCTCTTTTGTTTTTATTTCTTTTGACATTGATCGTAATTCGTTTACGACTTCTTTTACAGCTTGTTCTAAACCGCGTCTTATTAACATTGGGTTTGCACCAGCTTCAACATTTCTTAATCCAGCATCTACTAATGCCTGAGCTAATACGGTTGCCGAAGTTGTACCATCACCAGCAACATCATTGGTTTTTGTTGCCGCTTCTAGCACTAATTTTGCGCCCATGTTTTCAAATTTATCTTTTAATTCAACTTCTTTTGCAACGGTTACTCCGTCGTGGGTTATTGTTGGTGCACCCCATGATTTTTCGAGACCTACATTTCTGCCTAAAGGCCCCATGGTTGCACCGACTGCATTTGCTAATGCATCTACACCTTCTTTAAGTTTTTTTCTTGCATCTTGGTCGTAGATAATCTTTTTTGCTGCCATACTACTTTGTTTTGTGAAGCTATTAGAAAAATACATTCTAATGCTTCGAATTTTATACTTATAATCTAACTAATAAACTAAAATAAACTCATAATTATTTATGGGAATTATATCCCGTGTTTGAAATTTAATAGGGGAGTGTTTGTTAACTACAACCATTAAAATAGCACGGTTGTTGAATTCCCCTTAATCTTCTAAAACTGCTAAAATATCCGAATCATTAACTATTTTATATTCTGTGCCGTCTAATGTTACAGTATTTCCGGCCCATTTACCACTAATTAAAACTTTTTGACCGATTTGTACGCTCGGTTTAATAAGTTGCCCCGTTTCAGTAAATTTGCCAGTACCGACTGCTATCACTTCTGCCATATGTGACTCTTCTTGAGCTTCTTCTGGCAAGATAATTCCACCTTTGGTTGTGTCTTGCGGTGTCAGCAGTTTTAAGACAACTCTATCTGATAAAGGTTTAATTTTCATAACAGACTTTTATTCAGTTATACTTTTATCTCGTGATAAATAATATCAACGAGGCAGGCCGTTGTCAATGTTTTAGGACGAGTGATAGACGTTAACTACATTAGTAAAATCTCTCGTGGCAACAGGGCTTGAAACTCTTTTCGGTGCATGTATTTAGGATCAGTGTGAATTTTGTCTAGCCTTTGAGTTAGAAATGCAACATCATCAAGTTGTAGCATATTTGTGGTGTCGTAAATTATAAATTCCCCACTTGTTGGTTCTCGGGGAATAGTTACGCCTAAAGATATCGTGTAATTGTTCGAAGGATAAATATTGTGTTGTGGCGCTTGTGTGGCGTCTATTTCTATGACCAAAAACCGCCCATTCCCAGCCGGAATCAAAATGCGGTATACGGATAGGTTTGGGTGCTTTTGTGGGATATATCCCAAACTGTCACATATATCTGCAACTGCAGTTATGTACTTAGTAGGGCCGCCCAATACTGTTATCTCATGTGCTAAAGCACTTGCCACTGGTACGAATTCTTTTGGACAATTAATATGTACGGGTATGGGTTCTGTAATGCTGTATACACTATTCGTTTGTTGTTGCAATGCTTCACGCAAGGAATGTTTTTGTGTCATGTGATGGAGGCCCGAGTGGGAATCGAACCCACGAATAAGAGTTTTGCAGACTCCTGCCTTCCCACTTGGCTATCGGGCCATAACTGTATTGTTATTGCAGTTTTATTATAAACGAAAACGATTATATTACAATTAACTATTGCTAAAACGGGGGAATCTCTAGGTGGTTAACAAGGTCAAGTCTTTTGATGTTAATTTTTTTATCTCTTGTTAACATGAACCAGATAGTGTCTACCGCTTCTTGCGGATTAAACATCCAGCCCTCGTTTTGCGAATAATTTTCGCCAGCCTTTTTAAATAGTGAAGTGCTCATTCCTCCGGGATAAAATCCCATGACTCTAATGTTGGTATTTTCGAATTCTTTTGTTGTTGCTTCGCTAAATCCCTGTAACCCATATTTTGTTGCAGTATAAATAGTATGATAATATCCGCACGGGATTTCATACCCAGCGACACTGATAACATTTAATACCTGTCCGAAATCCGAGTTCCTAAGTGCGGGTAATAATGTTCTAAATATCAGTATGTATGAGGACAGATTTACATTTATAAGGTCTGTTATTTTTTCTGGCTCTGCATCTATTGTGTTGCCTTCTAACCATATCCCCGCATTATTTATAAGGATGTCGAGATTTTTTATTTCAGAAAAAGATGGCTCTATTTTGTTTGGGTGGTTTAAATCGCACAATATGTATGAATGTGTTCCGCTAGGGTTGATTTTGTTTAATTCATTTAATGTTTCTTTTAGCCGGTTTTCATCTCTTCCATGAACTATTATGTTTAATTTGCTTTTTGCCAAATTGATTGCCAATAGTTTACCTAAACCGTCCGTTGACCCTGTTATTAACACGGTTTTGTTTGTTAGATTTAATGACATATGTGAATTGTAAATACTTAATTGGACTAAAACAAGTCTTTTGACATAATCTGTACAGTATGCGTAAATGGTGGTGATATGAATGCATCTAATTTAAAAGAGTTTGTAACTATATTTGACCCCTTTTTTGAAGCTTATTATTATGGGGAAGTTAGACGGTTGACTTCCCCATATCCAGAACAAGTAAAAGATATTTTTGATTTGTTTTCTCAAATTGCTTTAAGAAAGGGAAAACGGATTCGCCCTGCATTGGTGTTTTATACTTATAAAATGCTTGGGGGTAAAGATGAAGAGGTCGCTCTAAAAGTAGGGGCTATTATAGAACTATTGCACGCACACTGGCTTGTTATTGATGATGTTTTTGATAAATCCGATTTAAGGCGAGGTGAACCAACTGCTCATAAACAAGTTTCTAGGTTAGTTGAAAAGTACAACCTGCAGGTTAGCGATTATGAACATTTTTCGAACTCAATAGCAATAGTAAGCGGTTTGATGGGCGGGGATTTTGCGTACAATTTGTTGGGGCGGTTACCCCTTGTAGACAACATAAAAGCACAACTGTTAGAAAACATAAGCAAGCGAATGTTTATTACTAGTGGTGGTGAAGGTTTAGATATTTTGAATTCCCAAAATTTTGATGTAACACAAAAAGACATAGAAAATATGATGTATATGAAAACTACAGTTTATTCTTTTGAAAACCCTATGCATTGTGGTGCAATTTTAGCAGGTGCGAATAAGGACGTTTTTGATGCTTTATCTGAATATGCAAAAAACATTGGTATAGCATTTCAAATTCGAGATGATTTATTGGGAATGTTTGGTGATATTACAAAAACCGGCAAGTCTAACAAAGATGATTTAGAAGAAGGTAAAATGACTTTACTTGTACAGTATGGATTGATGCATTTGACAAGGGGTGATAAGAATAGGTTCATTGAAATTTTGCGAAAAGGTAATGTTACCGATGATGAACACGAAGAGTTTAAGCGATTGTTAGTAAAATGTGGTGCGGATAAATATTGTCGTGATGTTATACAAGAGAAAGTTAAAGTGTGCGGGAAGGTTCTTGACGACGATATTTTAAAAAATAAAGATGTAAGGTTTTTGAAAAGGTTGATTGAGTTTGTTGGAAGTTAATGAATTATTCCGCCTTTATGCTAAAATAAACCCGATGTATCAATATTTATACTTAAAACCATCAACCAAAGATACTCATAATTCACCTAAATTTTCAGAGTTTATAAAAAACACAGCAAAAGTTTGTGATAAAAACGCATTTTTGATAAGCATTGCAAGGGTAAATAATTATATTTATTTTGTTCTTGGTGTTCCAAAGGAGAATGTGCCGAGCATTAAAAATATTTTAAAATCGTTATTTCCGTCCGTTGGTGTTGAAACGGTGTCGAATTATCCGCCTATAAATCAAACAGGTAGAGTTTTTAGTACAAAAGTTTTGCAAAGTAAGGACGGTTTAATTCCACATAAAACCATAAATGATTCTGATATTGATTATATCGATTTTATTATTGAGTTGCTGCAAAACACACCTAATCAAGACTTGTTCTTTGCGTTCGAACTTTGGGTGAAAAAGCATAGCAAAGGTATTACAGAGAAGGTTAGTTTTTCTACTGGGGTGGCATCTGTTTTAAGAGGTAAAAAGGAGATTGCGAAGTTAGCAAAAAAAAAGTTTGAGGGTGGTTTGTATGATGTGGAAATCCGAGTGGTTTCTAATGACAAAGAGGTTTTATCTGTTCCAGATATTAAGGTGTATTTTGATAAGTTTTCCTTAAAGAACGGTAATTCTTATAAATTATCTAATGTAGCTGAGATTGATTATTTTAAAGTTAAATTATCTAATTTATTGTCTATAGACGAGTTTGTATCTGTTATACATTTTCCTAAAACACATGTTTTATCTAGAAAGTTGATAGTTCAGGATGAAAAATTGTTGCCTATTCCAAAAGAGGTGGCAGAAGCGGCAAAAAGAGAGGATAGTACAGTTGTTGGGTTTGGTGTGAAAAATGATATTAAAGGCGATATATCTTTTAATGAAGTATTAAGTCAGGGTGTGCAATCGTTTGATTTAGATTTTGTTGGAATTCCACCAAAAGATAAAAATCAGCATGTTTATATTATTGGAAAAACGGGTAGTGGTAAAACAAAACTTATGGAACTTTTAATGTTGGACAATGTGTATAAGAACGAAAATGTAATATTTTTAGATCCTCATGGCGATACATGTGAGGATATGTTGAGATTAATTCCGCATGAAAGAATGGATGATGTTATTTACATTGATTTTACAAGAAAAGATTTAATCCCAAGTTTTAATCCGTTAGATCAAAAAAACACACGAGGGCGTGGGAGTGCTGTTTATGTTGATGGGTTAGTTGATAGTTTTAGAAAGTTTTTTGGCGTTGATTGGAATCCTAGATTGGAATTTTTGTTGAAACAAATAATTTTGGCATTGCAATATGAGAAAAATGCGACAATAGATAAAATTGTAAAATTGTTAAATGATGCAAGCTATAGAAACGAATTAACTGAAAAAATTGGTAATGATGCAGTTAAAACTTTTTGGGCAGTGGAATTTTTAAGTTTTAGTGATAAATATGGACGTGAATCTGTTTCGCCGTTGGTTAGTAAAATAAACCAAATGTTATCAAATCAAACCGTTAGGCGGATTGTAAGTGTGGCAAACAGTTCTTTTTATGTCGGCGATGTTATAAAGGATAAGAAAATTCTTTTGGTAAATTTATCTGTCGGTGCGTTAGGGGAATGGAATAGTAGTTTTTTAGGCTCCATGATTGTTTCAAAGATTATGCAAGAAATGTTTGCGCAGTCTGAAATGCCTGAAGAAAAGCGATTGCAGGCTAATTTGTATGTAGATGAGTTTCAAAAGTTTAGTACGGAGAGCTTTATTAATATATTTTCGGAAGCGAGAAAATATAAACTATCATTAACAGTTGCACATCAGTATCTCGGCCAAATTGATGAAAATATTATGAAGTCAATTTTAGGAAATGTTGGGTCTATATTTACATTTAGACTAGGACAAACAGACGCAAATGTTTTATCGAAAGAATTTAAACCTTATCTAAATTCTCTAGATTTTACATATTTACATAGTAGAAACTTTTGGGCAAAAGTTAGCGTAGACGGAAAAATAAGTAAACCGTTTTTGGGGCGAACTTTAACTGTTGAATATCCTGAAATGGATTATGCTGAATACATAAGAGGAAACAGTTACGCACGATATTACAGACTTGCGAGCGAAGTTGATGAAATACTAAAAGGCAATATAAGTATGTATAAAGAGGATGAAACTAATACATTTACAAGCCCGATATAAATCCCACACTTTTTAAGTGTTTATTTCCGACAGGAAATGTGTTCTGTAGCAAGATTTGCATGCAATCGGTCTAGTTTCGGTTTCTGGAACGGATGTTACTATTTCTTTTTTACAATATACGCATCGTGCTTTTCTAAAACCGTACATAGGAAGTTTATTATATCTTTCTTTTGTTCTACAAAAAGGGCATAACTCAGGTAAAGGTGCATTTACTTTATCTCTAATTTCTTGTTCTAAATCTGTTATTTCAAATTGTTTATTGCATTTAACGCATGTTTTAGTTACTGTCATAATGTAGATTGATTTCGTCTCTAATTAAACTAACAATTTCGTCATACTCGTCTTTTGTGTACCCTTTGTTTAGTATGTGGTATTTTGCATCGTGTAACTTCACACACCCAAAGCAATTAGTGCATTTATATAAATCGTGTGAGAAGTATACATTTGTAACATCAAATAATTTTGATGAATAATAGCAGTGGTCTGAATGCGCTAAGTCAGAACATTCGTAAGAGTTTGTTGTTTTTCTCACCATGTTTGATAAATCCCAAGAATCACTTGTTGTTCCCACATGCCATAAATACCCACAATTTTGTATGTTATATGAGTCAAAGGCATAATAGCAATTTGTACAATTTGCTACGTTGCTTGTATATTTACAATTAGATATATCGCCATCTTGTATCGTGGCTGGTATAGGTAAGGTTTGTTTAAAAGAGTTTACTTTTTCTAGTAATTCATTATGTGGAAGGTTAAGTAAATCGTTAACTTCCTCATAATATGTATCTTTATCATATTGTTTGTTAAAAATGTAATATTTTTTATTTCTTAGTCCTGAGCAACCAAAACAATGAGAAGAATCGTTACAATTATCACAATAATGGCAGTCGGTACAACTGTTACAATAAGTTAGATAAGATGAATTGCTGCAATTAGAACAAGAGATAGTTTGAACCGAATATTCTATTCTTGTGGAAAATGTAGAATCTACACAATTGTTTGCGGTTATTATGTGTTGCGAGTTTACTGTGTTTATACATTTTGACAAGTCGAATGAATCAACCGTGTTTTTTGTGAAGGGGCATTCGTAAGATCTTATGGCGTTTTCGGCATAACGTGTGTTTTCTCTGTATGGTGCTCCGACAATGTATAAACTGTTTACAAGGTCGTTTAATTGTTTAAGAAAAGAGATACCTTTTTTATATCCTGGCTTTGGTATTTCTATTTGGCCCGATTTTCTTAATTTTGTGGTACAAGAGTGACAATACACGGGTCTGTTGTCCGTTTGTTTTAGCCATACTAAAACAGGCTCGCCACAATTGAAACATTTGTATTCTTTGTAATATGGTACTGATACCCATTTTTCTCGTTTCTCTTTTCTACATTTTGGGCATTCGGTAGGTAGCGGTAAATCATGGGCTTTCAAAAACTCAGCTTCTTGTCTTATTATTAAAAATTCTTTGGTGCATGTTTTGCAAATGCGTTTTTGTTCCATGTAGAATGAATTATAGATAATTTGACGGATTGGTCAATGATACCAACAAAAAAGCCGCTTATACAAGCGGCTTTTAATAATGCGTTTGCTACTGTAATTTATGCCTTTTCTACTTCGGTTTCTTTTGCGTCGTTTTGTGGGGTTACCTCTGTTGTAGTCTTTGTAGATTTTTCTAATTGGTATTCACTGCTACCAAAACCTAGTATTAACCAAAATATTATTGGGAAAAATATCAAACCTAAAGTAAACCCTACGCCATGTCCGAAGGCTTTTGATAAATCGTTTAAAACAATTATCAATATTATAAAATTCACAAACGGAACAAATAATAGAATTAACCACCATCCAGGTCTCCCTACGATTTCGAGTAATACATAGATATTATAGAATGGAATAAAAACATTCCACCATTTTCTTCCAGCTTTTGTAAAAACTTTTATCTGTGCAACGAGTATTAAAATTAAAAATGTTAGCCATGTTAATACCCAAAATGAACCGAAAAATAATAGTCCTGTGGTGTCTGCTGCGTTATGTACGACATATACATCGCCACCGTATAATGTTGGTTCTGCCATGCTTTGTTCACCTCCTAAATGTGTAAAGTTTTAACGCTAGTCTCTTTTTTAGAGATTAGGGACAAGGTGTTGTTGGTTTCGTAAGAAACCATAAATGGTGGTGAGGGTGAGAGTCGAACTCACATAGCCGGTTTTTCAGACCGGTGCCGTGACCACCTTGGCTACCTCACCATAATTAATAAGATAACTCTTGGGCTCATTGTATATTAGAAGCACTAAAAAGTCTATAATTTAAGTCTTTGGAAAGTGCTGAATTTGTTTTATTGTTAAGGTTTGTGATTGGTATAGGGTTTTGTTTATGTGGAATTCAGTACTTATTTCTATTTTTAAATTATTATGTAGTTGAGTTCAACGATTGAGTTCCTTATAAAATTCTCATATAATCTTGTAAAGAGTGCTTTAAAGTGTTAGTTTTTAATTACCTATGAAAAAACCAGATTTATATCAAATTGCAGTTATAGCCTTAACCACTGCTATTGTTTTAGCAACAGCGTTTTTGATTTTTAACTTCTCAAAAGGAAAGATTGGAAAGGTGTCGGTAAAGGTAGAATTGCTGTACGGTGAAGGTACTGTTCGCATAAACGGTAAAGATTTTGGGAAGACACCTATTAATTATGCTGATGTAAAATCAACTAATGTTGAAGTTGAAATAAATGGTGACACTAACTCATACAAAACTACAATAAATCCATCTGCAAATACGATGATTGTACTGCTTAGGGATTTAGGTGTTAGTGATGTTTTTAGATCAGGTACTAATACATGGCTTACAAAAACCGGTAGGGATGATGCGTTGATTTCTTTTATTTCTCCAACTACCGAAGATGTATCTGTTATTGTTGATGGGGTAGAAGTAGGAAAAACGCCAATTAAAGTTTCTACAAAGGCGTTGTTAAATCATAATGATGACGAACAATATAATGTAGAATTCAAGAAAGACGGATACAGTTCGGCGGCTGCTACATTAAAAGCAAGAAAAGGTTACGAAATAACCGTTAGTGTTGATTTGTTTTTAAACCCATTATTACCACTGGATAAAGAACTAGAAGGTTTACCTGAAGGTGTGTCGTTTTATAGTTTTACAAATTACGATAATGCAGGTTATACAAATAAACAAGATTGGGCTAAAGCAATTAATTATTGGTTAAAAACAAGAGGTCCCGAAGATTTAGGTAACAATATGAATGTCGAAAAATTCGATTATTTTATAGATGATAACGGCAAAGTTTATAATGACGCAGGAAATGAGATAGCACCTACTGATGTTAAATTTGAATCGGGAATGAATGTCGCGTATTTAGGTGCGGCACATGAAGAAGGGCTATCTGAAGCCGCTCAAAACGCATTATCTACTATAGCGGGTAAAGATGTAGTTATAAAAGAAGGTGGTAATGAGGAGTCTTCGGTAACCAAGGTTAAAATTAAACCAAACAGTCTGGGTTATTTAAGAGTAAGGTCAGGTGCTGGAAGGGGTAATCCCGAGGTTGCAAAAGTAAAGGTTGGTGACGTGTTTGTTGTACTAGAAGAAGCAAATGGTTGGTATAAGATTGAGTATGAAGAAGGCAAAGAAGGTTGGATAAGTGGAAACGCACAATATACAGAAAAGATAGAACCAGAAAAGAAAGACGAAAAAACAGATGCGAATGATACAGAAGAGAAAAAAGATGCAAATACTGAAAAAGAGCAAAAAGACGCACAGCAATAGAGAAAATAGAAAATGCGTTGCTGTTGCTATTTATAAAGGTGTTTGTTTTTGTAAATATTGTTGCTGATTTATTTAATATGTACTATCATTTTATATAGAAAGGAATTCTGCCTATGTTTTCGAAAACATTAATTAAACTTATAGATTACGCAATTTTCCCCGCAGTTATGATTGTTGCTGCTAAAATTATTGGTATTATATTTTTGGCAAAGTATTTTCAAGCAAGTTATGTTGTTGATGGTTTAAGAGCATCTTTTGAAAATTATGAGAATTACATTGCTATTAATTCTTATTCATCGTATTTTATGCTAACTGCAGTATTAGGTGGTTTAGTTTGGGTTGTTGTCAAAGCACATGTTTTTCATGACACGCATGTCACGCCTGCACTATCAGCAAAATTGTTTAACTCAAATTTGGATTCTCTTATTCACGATACCGAAACAATATTTTCTCAATCGTTTATTTGGTTGTCTTATTCATGGCTTTTAACAATAATGTTTGGGGTTCAATCTTATTATTCTTTATCTTACTGGTCTGTTTTTTGGGTTTCGTTAGCAGCATCTGTATTAGCAACTGTATTGTTAGTAATGGATATAGAAAGAGAAATTACGAGTGATGCAAAAGAGTTAGAAAAAAAAGGTGATAGTGTAAAAGTAGTAACAATGGAACAGTTAAAAAAGGAGATTTTATCATGATAAAGAGCGTTGCAAAAAATTCAGTGTTGGTATTAATGTTATTTGGGCTTTTTACATTGCCGTATTGGGCATCTGCATTTATTGAATATGATAAGCCACAAAGTGACGTGTTGGGTGTACAGACAAAGAAAACCGTTGTCGTCGCTCCTAATCAAAAACAAGAGGAAAGAGTAACTACAGAAAAAAGCAAGCCTATGGTAGAGAAGAGAGTGGATTTAGAACTTAATCTTACTAAAGATAAATTACAAAGGTTTTACGATGTTTTACCCGGTGTTGAGTTAGGTGATTCATCGGAGGTAGTTGTGGTGGTGCCTATAGAGTTTGAGGATCGAGGTATAGATGTTGTTAAAACTTATCGTAACGGAAAGGTTGATCTTATCGTTAAAGTGCCAGATGATTTTAAGGGAGGTACATTACCTGTAACTCTTTTGATAATTGAATAATTTTGCAAAAGATTTATTCAAGTATACCTTTTAATTCTCCTAAATATTTTTTAAGAAGTGGCTTTTCTTGTTCATCTGTGTATATTTTGATGTAATTTTTATATTCATTTATTTTTAGTATTTTTGTATATTTGGTGTTGGCACCGCCCATATTTATTAAATCTGAAGCTATGCTTAAATATTCTAATGCAGGTCTTGTCTGGTGCAATTTGTATAGAATTTGTGATTTTGTTTGTTCTTTATATGCGTTCATTTCTGGGTCAGTAATTGTTAAATTTTCTAAGGCTGTATAAAACTGGCGAAGCTTTTGTTTTGAGGTTGTTTGATTTAACTTATCTTGAATTTCTGCAATTTTAATGTAAGGATTAGTTTTATCAATCTCATGTGTTTGGGTTTTGCCTAATGGGTTGAGGTGTGTTTTATAATGTGGCTTTATATACAAGTTTGCGATTTGAGTTTCTATTTTACCTTGTTTGTACTTATTTGCGTTGTCCCAATCTTCTACAAGTTTTAACGCTTGTTTTGCTGTTTTTAAGCTTGATTTTTGTGCTTTTATTGAGGTTTCTAGTGTAAGATATCTTTCTTGAATGGTAGAGGATTTTGATAATTTAAAAGTATCAATTTGATTTATATACCAGAATTTTTCGTTTATTTCTTGTATAAGTTTTTTTGCATCCTTTTTTCTTTCAGTTAAGTGATCTGAAATTGTAGGGTAGTCTAATACTAGTTGTGCATAAAACCTGGCTAATATTGGTTTTAACTCTGCCATGTATATCTTTGCTTTTGTTAAATAAATGCCTGTTGTCCATACATCAATTTTTATTCGAGAGTGCGGATCGTTTGATTGAAGTTCTGTTTTCTTTCCTGTTTTTAGCCAGTTTTCTGCTTTTGTTATTACCTTAGTGGCTTCTGTTAAGTTTTCTAGTTCAAGTAAAATTTGTGCTTTTGTGTTTGCTGGCCATGATTTATGTGCTTCTGATCCGGGTAAGTCTTTTAGAGCTTTATCAATATGTTTTAACGCGTATGATAATAATTCCTTTTTATATTTGGAATTAATAAGTGATATTTTTAGTATTAAACTTGCCGTATGTGCACTTAATATAGATTTTGAACCTTTTGTTATTTCTTGGTGGGTATTTGCTATGCTTATCGCGTCTTTTAATGTTAATAGAGCTTTGTATAAATATTTATTTTTTTCATATGTGGAATTTGTATCATCTGCTAATCTCGTATAAGTTATTCTAATATGTCCAAAGACATCTATTAAATCTTGGTATCTATTATGCTTTTTGTCAAAACCCGCTATTTGCTTAAAAAAAGTTAACGATTCTACTAGATGTCCTGATTCGCGAAGGCTTACAGCATGGTTGTATAATTGATTCCTTTTTGCTAAGGAATCTATTTTTTTTGAGCTTTTGGTAGGGCTCATTTTATTGCGTTTATTTTATAAGGTTTGTTTTTGTTAAGCAAGTTTTATTATGTTGTAAGATGAGGTTATTCGTTTTGTTAGGGAAATAGAAAGAGGTCGCGCAAAAGCACGACCTCTTTTTGTATCAATTTAGGTTTTGACTATTCTGCAGGTGTTTCTTCTGTGTTTGCTTCTTGATTATTTGTGTTTTGTTCATTAGTGTTTTCCTCGGTGTTGTTTTGCGTTTCTTCATTGTCCATCTTTTCTTTATTCATTTCTTCTTTTGTATCTTTCTCTGTATCAGTGTTTTTATCTTGTGGTGCATTTGTGTCTTGTTGTTGGTTTCTGTTTATAACTCTTGTGAATTGTAGTAATGGAACTCTTTGTGAGTTATATAATACTAAAGCTGTGGGTTGTACTTGATAATATGCTGCTGATTGCAAGTTTACTTGATAATCCTTTTCAAGCTTATTTACATTGTCTTCACAAGACTTTCTTGTTGATGCAATTTGCCCAATTCGTATTGAGTCGTTTTGTACTTGGTAGTTGGCTTGATAATTGTTACACGCCGAAGTACCAGAAACTTTTCCCTGAACAAAGGATGCTGTTACAGGTGTGTTTTTAGACACATTTACAGTTTCTGTTCCGTTTGGTGCTTTATATGCGGTTAACAACCAGGATGTGTTTTCTAATGGAGAACGAACTGCTACTGCTTTTGCGTTTGGATCAAATACTACAATTGTTGAATAAGACATAGGTTGTATTTTGGCTGTTTGTTGATCCTGTGTATTTGCATCTGCGTCTTCTGCGTTTTGATCCTTGTTTTCTTCGGGTTTCATTGTTTCGTTTTCATCTGCTGGACTAGGTGAGTAAGCTACAATTAATGCCCTTGTTCCCGGTTTTGCATTTACAGATAATTGTGCTTGCCATACTGATTCTTCTCCTGGTTTATCTGTAGGCATAGTTGTGGTTGTTCTAGCTAGTACATTTCCTCTTAAGTCTTTTGCTTCTACGACAATGTTACCTTCATAAACGCCTCTTGCTTTACCTGCGACTGTAAACGCTCTATTTATAGGTAATGTTTGTCCGTCTGCTGGTGTAACAGTTAATACATAAGGAACTTCTTCTTTGTTTACCTCTTTATATAAGTCATAAGTTACAAATTTTTGATTATTTGTTATGTTTTCTACTGTAACTTCATCAACCATTAACTCATATTCATAACCAGGTTGGTAAACAAAATTTCTTATAGTCCCATTAAACAGTTTATAATCATCATCTTTATTTTCTTTTACTTGGTAGCATCTTTGTAATCTGTTACTAAGACATAATACCCTTGTTGGGCCTATGTATATTGTTTTTGCGTCTCGCCGATTTTTGAAATCTCTAACGAAAACTAATGAGACGGCTGCTACTACAAGAATGGTTAGTGTTGTGAAAAGTATTTTGCTGTTCATATTATATTAATTTACAAGTAATAAATGTATGTGTCAAACAAGAATTATTACTATAGACTTTTTGGCAGTGTCTAATTTATATATAGTTATTTTTTGTGCTGAAAATGTAGGTGCTAGTTGCAAGAATTTGTAGCATTTACTTTTGTTAGAGATTGTGTGGATTATTGCTTGTATAGGTTGATATTTCGGGTTTTGTATGCTAAATTAAAAAAATGCCAAAAGTTCCCCATACAAATAAGCAAGGAAGTGATGCTTTTGTTGATAAGTCAGCGTATCAAGAAGAAAGTACTCATTTAAAAGAGACGTATAAAAGGATACATAAAGAATATACGGTGTATAAAAAGCAGGTTAAGAAGCTTGAGAAATATTATGAAGAAGGTTTAAAGTCAGCAGCGAAAGAAGGTAAGTTAGACGATGCGATAGAGACATTAAAATCAATGAATTATACATTTGAAAACCGCAGTTATAGATTTTTAAAGGAATTTGTAAAAAGGCTAGAAAAGCAGTTAGTCACGCCTTATTTTGCGCGTATCGATTTTAGCCCAACAGGTGTAGCTTCTGAAAGAAGTGACGGGGGCGATTCGGGGTTTTCAATCAAAAGTTTTGGAACTAATATTTTAAATATTTATATAGGAAAACACGCATTTTTTCATACGGATTCAGAATTTCAAGTTATGGATTGGAGATCGCCGATTGCTTCCCTTTATTATAATTACACTGAACCTACAGATAATGCTGTGTATGAGTTTCCTGTTGATGTAGAGGGTAAACCGTGGGTTAAAGAAGTTAGAAAAGTTAATGGGAACTTGATTTTACGAAGAAACATAGAGGTTGATCACGATAATTTGCTAGCAATTTATGACAATAGTTTAAGAATCGATTTGTTAACGAGTGAGTTGAATAAGAAATCGGGTGGTGCTTTAGAAGATATTGTAAGAACAATACAAAAAGAACAAGATGAAATTATAAGGTCTGATCCGAATAAGATTTGTGTTGTTCAAGGTACGGCAGGTTCTGGTAAAACAACTGTTGCAATACACAGAATGTCTTATTTGTTTTACACATATAAAGATTACATAACAGAGCATAACACTTTATTGTTGTCGTCATCTAAGGTGCTAGTTAATTATGTTGCACAAACTCTACCTGAATTAGAAATTTATTCGTTGGCAAGAAATACACTTACTAGTTTTATAAGAAAATCGCTAGCTGATTTTGGTTATGAAATTGATTCTAGAAGAACTTTTAATCATAAAGATAAGTACAGTAAATTTAAAAATTCCCCAGAGTTTATTGAAGGGCTTAAAAGATTTGTTGAAGATAAAAAGAAATGGGTAAGAGAAGAAATCGAGAGAATTCCACAATATGATGAACTTTCAATGGGTAGATACTTTGTTAGATATGATGTTAGAGCGCCTTACGATATTATTGACGGCATGATTGAAGGGTATTCCGATGATGCTGACGCTTACACTGAAGAATACAAACAAGGTAACCCAGCTGTTTTAAAGCGATTAAGAAATGTTAATTCTGCAGTTGAGAGATTGCAAAAAATAATGTGGCTTTTTGATCCAGTTAAATTTTATGGGGAATTTTTAAGGTCAACTTATGTTCCAGATGCATTTGCAATAAAATTTGATAAAAATAAATTAAGTGTAGATGATATGTCGGCTATTTATTACATTGCACACAAATTGCGAGGTGTTACGCCATACAAAGATTTTAAACACGTGGTTGTTGATGAAGGGCAAGATTTAGGGATACTAAATTATTTGGTGATAAATACTTTTGTTAGAGGAAACGGGTTTACGATTTTAGGCGATTTAAACCAAGCAACTGAAGATAACGGAAGCTTAAAATCGTGGAAGGAATTAGAATTAATTTGGGATTCTAAAGATATAGATTATTACAATATTAAGGTAAGTTATAGAACAACAAAAGAGATAATTACATTTGCGAGAAGAATTTTAGAAAAGTTTTCTGATTTTACATATTTACCAGAGCCGTTTGATAGAAGTGGCGAAAACCCTGTAGTAGAGGTATTTTTAACTAGGGATGCGATGCTAGATAAGGTTGTTAATGAAGTGATGAATATGAGATTAGCTGGTGATTTAAGAGCCGTTGGGATTATTGAGCCAAATGATGCGGTGGTTAAAGAAACTTATGAAATTTTGAATAAAAAGTTTAAAGATGTTGAAAGTGATTTAGATAAAGATTCTAGATTTGATTTGGTCTTGGTAGATAGGTTTTTTGATGAGTTTAGTAATAGCGGAGTGTTTTTAATACCCGGTAATTTGGTTAAGGGGTTAGAATTTAATTCTGTTTTTATTTTAGATGCAAATAGTAAGTTATATGGTAAAGACCCGTTATCTGCAAAGAAATTGTTTGTTTTTGCTACAAGAGCGATAAATAGGTTGTATGTGTATGGGGCGGGTGAGGTTAATGGGTTGTTTAGGTAACGAAATGTGAGATGAAATCTAATGTTTTTATTACATAAGGATAAATTTATTTATAGTTTTAAGTCCTTATTCTTTGACGGTATCCTTAACGGGGGTAGTTTCTATCCTTTCTATGGTAAAAATCTTTTGGGTTTTCTAAGTCAAGTTTACTTTGTAGATTTTGCGGATTATATGGTCGTAGTGGAATAAGATTTAATTGTGTGTTGTATATTGAGCGTAACCGAGGTGGCATTGTTGCTGTTGGCTCATCATTATTAGTAATACTGTGTGTGTTAGCATCTTGTTCTAGTTTTACCTGAGCGTTTGCTAGTATTATTTGATTATATGTTGCGGAAGATTTTTCTGGTACATATAAAACGCCCGGTAGTAGTAATAGCCCTTTCGCACCCTTTATCAATCTGTTAGTAAAGACAATTGGTTCACGGTGTCCTTTTGCTGATATAAATAGATAGGGCATATTTGTGTTTGGGTAACCGTATTTTAAACAAGGGCTTTTTGCAAAGTAATATTCGCTATAATTACAAAGGGGTTTGTTTGTTATATTATGTGGCAATATATTAAATGTAAGAGATAAGTCTATTACAGGTTCGCCAAACATTTCGATTAGGGTATCTTTTAAATCATTTGGCAAATCTTGACACGGCCACCCAGTAAGAAGTACTGCTAGATTGTATGCTATTTGCTCAATTGATGCGTTTGTGTCAATAAATCTATGGTAATTTATTATATTTTCCAATGGGTGGTTATGTGCTTTTGACTGTTGCGAGTGACGATCTGTTATGTAATGCGGGTACAAACTTGTTAAATAATTATTTAATGTGTTTATTGTGGAATCTGAAAGGAGTCCTGTCTCGAGATTTTGTCTTAATGCGTCTATATCACAAGATTCGTTTCGATTAGTCCAATCAGAAAAACTTATTGGAAATTTATATGGGTATGTGTTGTTAACCAGTTTTTTTGCAACAGATTTGTATAAAAAGTAGTCGTAAATCGGTATCCCAAGAACAACCCCGAAGTCTCCGTTATGGGGCGTGAAGTTTAGTGAAGAATGAGCAAATTGGTCTTCTGTTTTTGTCTCGGGATAGTGGTATTTGCAGGTCCATTCTGTTGTATGTTGGGGATAATAGTATTGGCTCATATGTAATATTATACAATCCTAATATGTAATGTAGAAGGAAGGGGACTTGTAAGACTTTAAGCCA
This sequence comes from uncultured Candidatus Saccharibacteria bacterium, assembly GCA_964506905.1. Lineage (GTDB taxonomy): Bacteria > Patescibacteriota > WWE3 > 2-01-FULL-39-13 > 2-01-FULL-39-13 > JALWZX01. The sequence goes on along the minus strand of CAZDNW010000006.1, from coordinate 132 downwards.
AATTTAAGTAAATCCCCATACAATTCACAGGTGAAACTATTCTAAATGTGGTAGTTTTGTTGTATATTACATTAAGAAATGAATAAGTTTTTTAAAAAAATTACAAATTTTATAGGTAAGCACGCATTGGTG
>CAZDNW010000005.1:0-3180 GCA_964506905.1 uncultured Candidatus Saccharibacteria bacterium | reverse complement strand
GATGACGGTATAGCTGAATGTACTTGCTCATCTCTTCCTTCGGGATATACTTGGAATGATAAGAAAATTGGTAATGGATCAAATACCTTAACATTCCCTGGTGCCGGTACGGCTGATTGTACTTGCACCGCCAAAAGAGGTGATCAAACTTCTACTTGTAAAATTAATTTGGTTGTTGAGGATGAGGAGGTTGATAGTCAATGTGGCAACGGCACCAAAGAGGGAGATGAAGAATGTGATGATGGAAATACTGTAAACGGAGATGGTTGTAGTGCTACTTGTCAGACAGAACGAGTAACAAGGGAAGAGCCGAAGGAAGATGATGACGATGATGAAGATTGCGATTCTTCCATCGGTAATTACATTTGGTATGATAGTAATGGTAATGGGGTGCAAGAGGATATTGAAGAGGGAATTGAGGGTATTAAAGTTTGTGCATATGATGGTAATAAAAAGTATTGTGATACTACTGATAAGCATGGTCGTTATAAGATTAAAAATCTTTGCCCCGGAAAATATACGGTTATAGTGAAAGATGTTGGTGGAATGATACAGACTTATGATCCGGATGGCAAGAAAGATAATAAAACAAGAGTTAAATTAAAGGATGGCGATAAGCATACTAAAGCGGACTTTGGCTATAGAGGAACAGCTCCTGCAACCGGATTTGCCACCAATGTAGCTCTATTGATAGGAATTTCTACTTTAATAACCATCGGCATCTTACTCTTTATGAGGAAGAAAGGGCAGATATAAAATGTGGAGTAAATTTCTGTAATAAACAAAAAACCCGCTGGCGGGTTTTTTGTTTATTAAAAATGTGTTATAATGTAGATGATTAGAAAATGTTTGAGTGTAGATTTGAAAAAAGTTTGGTTGATAGTTGACTGATGTTAGTTGAGAAAATATTTAAAATAATTAATATAAATAAAAATTAAAAATTGAAAAATGAAAAAAATAATATTTTTATTGAGTTTTGTTGTGTTGCTGGGAGGGTGGTTTGGTGTTTTTGCTCAGGAGGAGAGTGATGTTAAAGTAGATAATGCAATGGAGCTGTCAACATCTCCGGATGATATAATTGCGGATGTTGATTTTGAAAATGTTCAAATAAATGGTGAAGGCAATGTTTATGTTGTGCAGATGGATGTTATAAATCATCATACGAGAGTTTTATCCAACATGGTTTATTCGGTGCAGTTGATTAATGCTAAAAATGGGGCAGAAGTTATGTGGGAAAAAATATATGCAGATGACTCAATTACAGTTTCTCCAAAAAATCAAGTGCATAAACAATTTACATTTACAGTTCCGGGATATTTAGGTGGGGAGTTTGTGATACGGTTGGTTGGAATGACCCAAGAAAATATTCCGGTTGAATTTTACAAATTTCCGACAACAATCACTCTGGCGAGACAGAGTGATGAATATGTAAATATTCATGACTGTTCTTTCTTTATAAATGACAAAGAACAATTCTCCTTGCAGGACGGACTTGATGTTGGCAAAGATGAGCAATTGGTGTTAACTTGTGATATTACCAATAAATCAGAAGGGGCAGTGAGATTTACGCCAGTATTAAAAATTTATAGAAAAGCGGTAACAGACGAAAATTTAGCAAATACAATAAAGACGAAAGAAACATTAAAATACAATGAAACTAAAACTATGGCGGTGACTATTCCCATTAGTGAAATGCAACCGGATTATTATGATGCTATTCTAAGTTTAGTTGCTGATGGAGAAGAGATTTCCAATATTCAAAAAGCACATTTTGTTATTCAGGGACAATCAGGATCAATTGCGTCGGTGGTTTTTGATAAATCTGAGTATAATCAGGGAGATGTTTTGCGAATGAATATTTCCATAGCCGGACCGGCAGATAGTTTTCCGAATGCCAGAGCCGGCAAGCAGAAAAAGACAAAGTATGAATATGTGTTGCAGGCTAAAATAAGTTCAGGTGACAATAAGTGCAGTGAGGATATTGTTAGAGAGATAGATGTAGATAATGTTGTCGCAGATATAATTATTGAACAAAAAATTAATTCGGATTGTAAAAATCCAAAAGTGGAGTTATTGTTGACTGATCAAGAAAATAACATTTTGGATAAAAAAGAATATACATTAAAACAGAGTGCAAATAGCCCCAAGGAATTACAAGGTAAAGTTAGTGAAGAAAAAAAGAGGGATAGATCAGTTGGGAGCATAGTACTTGTTTTTGGGTTAGTGCTTCTCTTGATAGGAATAATTATTGTTTTGATTAAGAAGTATGTTGATAAAAAAAATGGAATTAATATTTTAATATTTATTTTATTTGGAGCAAGTTTAATGTTTATCGGCAATTCCGTTGAGGCCGGTACTACTGTACAATGTGGTCCAAATAGCAGCAATGAGGGACATGGGAATTGTTATTATGATGTTGATGTTTCATATGATTGTGCTACTAATAAAGCATTGGTAAAAGCAACAGCAAAAATGAATTGGGTTGTTTGTAAAAATAATTTAAGAAACCTAAAAGCTGAATGGAATCCTACGCACAATGGTGATTATATAACAGTGTTTGATGCTGATGAAACAAGGATAAATCATTGTTATGGATGTGCAAACGTTCATGATGGGAATACATGTACCTACAAAACTTCTCGTGGTTCAGGTAGGTGCAAACCTAGTAGCTTTATGGTTGGAGCAAAAAAAGCTGATGGGACGAGATGTAAAGTAGATAATAAGTGTAATAAAGATTTTTACATTTGGCCTACCTCTATCAAGACAGAAGGAGGAAATGTAGATACTCGTTATGCTGTTGGTTTAAATACGCAAAGAATCTCAAATGTTAATGGTAATTACACGGCTTATTTTAAGTTTATTTTTGATAATATGTCTACCAATAAACATTATTACGCTAATTTTACAAAGCCGTATGTAATTAACAGTACTTGCGTCACCTGTACCGGCTCTCTTCCTATCGGAGCAACAAAGTGTCCCAATGCTGATTCTAATCTAACCGAGAATGTTGCTTGGCACAAAGTTGCCGATTGTAACGGCGCTTCTAAGTGTTCTTACACTAGAAAAGTTGATTGTGGGCCAAAGAATAATACTAATCAAACAACATTGACTAGCTCTAGTTCCGGATTATGTAAAGCTCCCGGTGTAGTGCATAACTTTGACGATAAAATGACGGAATTT
>CAZDNW010000004.1:0-5369 GCA_964506905.1 uncultured Candidatus Saccharibacteria bacterium | reverse complement strand
GCCGAAAACCAAAACGAAACATTATTTAATTTCTTGGTAAAAACTTTAGAAATATTTAATAATAGCGAAAGCCAAGAAATTTTATTAATATTGCTAGACGCTTACATGATAAAGGCATTATCTTTAATGGGGTTTTACTCTAATATAAAGCATCAAAATTTACCTGATAATATGAAAGAATATTTAAGATTTTTAAAAGGGAATTCATATAAAGATATTTTTAAATCAAACAAATCTTATGAAAAGATTGTAATTGAAAACTCATTTTTTTATCTAAAAGATTTAATTGAAGAGGTAACAGAAAAGGCGGTTAAAACTAAAGTTTTAACCGCCTAACAAATCAATAAGAATCATTTTTTAATCAATATAAATATCTTTATCAGAATTTAAAAGTACAGTCTTACTTACACCATTAACACCAACTGTATATTCATCAATACTTGTACCTGACTGCCTTTGAATTTTTAATTTGTAATTATCTAAATCAACAGTATCAGGCAATTCATATACATATTTTATCGTTAAATCTGTTTCTTTAGGTTGAAAACTAAATGACTCTAAATATGTTTTGTTTAATTCTTCATCATCATACTCAGCACCTTTTACATCTTGACCATCTGATGCAGTTATAGAAACCATTTTAGATCCTTTTGGCACATATACCCTAGTATATGCTCTATAGAAACAACACGGATCAATGTTATACCAATCTGGCCTTTTTGGATTATGTATTGTAACCTCAACAGTACTAATCTTTTTACCGTCCTTAACTTCTATATTCTTTTTAACAGTTTGATGCACAAAACCTTCTGTAGTCCAATCGGCTTTACCAGAACCAAAGTTACTTCGGTTCACGTGTAAATAATCCCATGAATCATCAGGCGTATCTAAAATTTCCCCTGAATAATTAAGATTGTGAAATGCTTCTTGAACCTGTGGGTCAAATGAATATAACATTACATCTTTTTTACTGAGAGATTCCAATACAACATTTGCAATATTTACCAAGTTAGTTGCTTCAGATGTAAAAATCTTTTCAAAAATAGAATCAGCCAAAAACTTGATAATTTCTTTTCGTCCGATTGTTTCGGCTAGTCGCCCGCCTGCAATGTTTTCTAATTCATAAATAACATTTTCTGCGTTAAATTCTGTTGTTGGAATTGATGCATAACCCGTATCAGTTTTAACTGTATAACCTGCAGTACTAACAGGTCCAACAACCTTTAATATATCTACTACAACATCATTGTTGATTTGAAATACACCGTTTAAATCTTGTGGTAATGTTCTATCTTTTCGCCAAAAACCTGTCAACAAGGTATCAACTGCTGTTGGAAAATCTGGGCTAGTGCTTGTTGCATCTCTTGCATAAAGTCTTGCTCCCCTATCTTGAATATATAAATAGTTTCTTAGAAAATACGGCACATTTCTATTAACCAATCTCGAAGACCTTGTTCTTTCGCCTTCATCAATAAAATAAGTATCAATTGCATAAGTTATTTGTGGAATTCCCTTGTTAAATTCAACCACAATTATATATGTATTGAAACCACCCGACATTCTAATTTCATAATTATTTGCCATTAAAACCATATATTTTTTAGGTTCATTTAACCCCATAAATTCAGGAAGGGAATTAAACAATGCTTCAAATTGTGGTGCTTTATTAGAAAGTTCTGAAGAAATACCTTGAACTGCTAACACTTCTTCTCTTATGTTTAAGTTAGGGTCGATTCCTAATTTAACCAAATACCAAGGCATTGTTTCAGGATATCTTCTTGCGTCAATTTGTTGTAATTCATCATCTATCTTTTTAGTTCTATCTGCAATTTCGCTAACACTAGACGAAAATTGTGGCATTAAGCTAATAAACTTAACAATTCTATCTTGTGCAGGTAGATTTTGTGCTTCATGCTCACTAGTTTTAAACCCTAATTCACCAGCATATGGCTCTAATATATCAACAACCAAATCACCTAACTCAATACTTTCATTTGCTGCATTAATTAAATGTAAACCATCTTGATAATAACCTTCTGCATTTGGTAACCTTCTTATCAATTTCATGTTTTTTTCGTATGAAGTTTCAAACTCTTGTAATTGGCTTTGAGTATTCTCTAAACCTGCTTGAATTTCATCAAAGTCAAAGTTTTTTGCTCCTTGTTTTATTTGATATGTACTAGCTTTAAGATCTTTTGCATCATTTGCTAATGCTAATAATGGCCTTGCTACAAAAACATACCCAACAACAGCAATTAGTAAACCAGACCCTAAGAAGAAAAGAAAAATCCCCAATAGCCATTTTTTACTTATAGGAAATTTAGGTAACTTTCTTTTTGGCTTCGTATTAAGTGTACTTGACGAAACAACATTTGTTGGTTTATTTTTATCTTTTTTAAAACTTATTCTTGTCATCAAATTAACTTGTTGATAATTAAAAAGCAAAAAGAAGCATTACAATTACCAACATGTATTAAAGTATATCAAAATTGTCATTCAAGGTGAAATAGTACACGATATAATAATTTAAGTCAAAGATATTAATAAGCCCCATCACCTGCTATTACAGCTTTTGGAGTTTTAAGTAAAATTTCCACATCAAATTTAAATGATAAATTGTCAACATAATAAGAAACCATATCCATTCTTTTATCAAAATCTATATTAGATCTACCATTAACTTGCCAATAGCCAGTGATACCAGGTCTAACGGAAACTAACTTTTCTAATTTAGCTTTTTGCTTATCTCCTTTTTGTTCGTATTTTTCAAACTCATCAGGTCTCAAAGCTCTTGGCCCTATAAAACTCATATCCCCTTTAAGAACATTAAACATCTGCGGAAATTCGTCTATAGAATATTTTCTAATAAACTTACCAACCTTTGTTATTCTTGGATCATCTTTTATCTTATTAGTTCCACTTCTAATTTGTTCTAATAATTCTTTATTATTAAATAATATCTCATCTGCATTAATTACCATCGATCTAAATTTATAAAATTTAAATGGTTTTTTATCTTTACCAATGCGAATTTGAGAATATATCGGCGAATGAAAATCAGAAACAAATATTGCAATTGCAGTAATTATATATACGGGCGAAAAAACAACAATAAAACCGGAGGCGAGAATAATATCTAATATTCTTTTTCCAGTTGGATCATATTTAATCATATAATTATCAAAACAAAGTTAACACTATATCAATTTTAATTATTCTACATCTATTCTAGCTTAATCCTTTGATAACATAACTTCTTTATATATTTCAAGTGTTTGTTGTGCAAGTTTATTCCATGAATATTTTTCGACATTTCTATATCCTTTTTCTACAAGAGACTTTCTTAATTCTTCATCTTTGGAAATCTGGTACATTTTCTCAGTCATATCAATATTACTGGTAGGGTCAAAATACAAAACACTATCACCAAAAACCTCTCTATGTGTTGGAATATCAGATAATACAACAGGCACTCCAAAGGCTTGTGCTTCAAGAGGCGTTATACTAAATCCTTCTTCAAGTGACGGAAAAACATACGCCATTGCGCCAGAATACAAATATGCTAAGTCTTTATCTGTTACAATGTTATTTTCAGTATATTTTGCTGCAAAAATAATATTTTCATCTAGTTGTAATGCGTGTACATAACCTGCAGTTCGTTGTGAGAATTTATCAACACGACCAGCAAAAACCATTTGCCCGTTAAACTTATACATTTCTAATAATTCTTTAAAAGCAACAATTAGATTATTCAAGTTTTTATGTGGGTATGCGCTTCCTACATATAAAAAGTATTGTTTTCTTATAAACATTTCTTCAAGCCTTGTTCTAATAACTTTTTGATCATTAATCTTATATTTAAGCAAGTGATCATCTACAGCCTCATATGTGACTACGATTTTTTCTTGATCGACATTAGGAATCATTTCAACTATTTCGTTTTTAACTTTTTCTGATGGAACAATAATCTTTTCTGGATGTTTAACTGCTCTTTTTACAACCATTTTGTAGGCCATTCTTTTATAATCAAATCCACCTGCTTTATCGTTTAATTCTGATTTATGCATTATCAAATCATGAATCGTAATAACAGTTCTGCCATTGTAAATAATTGGCATATTAAAGTGTGGAACATGTAATAAATCTAGTTTTGCCCGATAAAATTCAAGTGGTAATTGAATTTGCTCCGAAACAGAATATTCTTTGTAGTTAACCAGCCACTTTTTGAAGTTTTTGTTATGCGGGTGGTATTGTTCTACGCCTTCATCTGTTAAAAATATTATATAATCATTCTCAGTATCAATTTTTTCTAATTCCTTAATTAAATTTCTTAAATATCTACCTATGCCAACTTTTTGTGGATATAATCTTGCATCAATTCCTATTTTCATATTAATAAAATTATACTATACAAAAAAACGATGTCATCAGTAAGATATTTTCATATAAGAGACAAGTTTAAATTCCACATAATAAAATCATTCTGTCTTTGTAATCAATCTTTTTTTATGCAAAAGCCAGATGCCAAATTCAACCAAATAATTAACAAAAAATGGATATTTTTGTTTGTAATACTTATCATAAAAGGTTTTCATTGCATCAATACCAGAATTTATTTGTAATGTTTTAGTTTTGTTAGATGCCTTTGAAATTTGTTTAGACTGTTTTTTAGTTCCTTTTGATGCACCTTTAAAATGAACTATCTTTGAAGTAGGAACATACATAACTTTTCTATGATGAATTTCTTTAATCTGATAACACAAATCAACATCTTCACCATTTAAGAAGTAATCAGTTGGCCACCAATTTACTTCATCTCCAACTTCTTTTGGAATAAGCATAAAAGCCCCTAAAACGACATCAACCTCATGAATAGAATTCATATCTAAATGCAACAAATGATAACCGCCAAACCATTTTCTTAATCGCTGTGCAATTGGCATACCTGTTTTAGATGGAAATTTAGCTTGAATAAAATCAGCCAAAGATTTTGCTAATAATTTTTCAAGATGTGTAAAATAACAAAAAGCCCGCCACGGAGTAGGAAACCCTCTGTGTGCGTCCCAATCGTAACCACCTGACCACATATCAACTCTGCAACTTACAATACCGATATCTTTTTGATCAACGGCATAATCATACATTTTTAAAATAACATCTTCATCTAAAATTATGTCTGGATTTAAAAACAAAACAAATTCTGTATCTGGTGAAATCTCTTGAACTCCCCTATTATTGCCTTTTGCAAATCCAACATTTTCGTTTCTAATAAGTTTAAGCCATTTTGTATATTTTTTTTCTATCTCGTCTGCAACACCATCGGTTGATCCGTTATCTACAACAATGACCTCGTAGTTTAGTTCTGAATA
>CAZDNW010000003.1:0-1518 GCA_964506905.1 uncultured Candidatus Saccharibacteria bacterium | reverse complement strand
AAATCTATCAAGAAACGATGCCATTTGCGGATATTTGCCATTTTGTGTGGAAGTTTTAGCTTTGTCGTCTTTTACATCCTTTTTTTGTTCTTTTACTACACCACTCGCTTTAGAATCACTTTCATTTGCATTAGATGTTTCTACATCCGCTGGAAGATTTTCTTTCTTTGCGGGTTTACTATCTAAACTTTTTTCGGTTGGTTTTTTTGTTTCTTCTGCCATTAATAATTTAATTAATTTACTAACTACAACCTACCATTTACATCCCAAAATGTCAAAATTTACAGTTATAACAAACTAAACGCAAAAACTTAATTCCATGGCAATTTGCAAGAAAACCAATATGCTATATCATTAGTAAAAATGGTAAAAACAACGATAATAATAACTTCATACAAAGAACCAAAAACTATTGGCAAAGCTATAACTCAAGTTGTAATTCCCAATAAGAATATGTGGAATTCAATCGAGTATATAATTACCGCACCAGACACAGAAACATTACAGAACGCTAAAAAAACATTTGAAGAAATAAAAAAAGATGTTACAAACCAACCTTTAAACTACAAAATAATACAAGATTCAGCTGAAGGAAAACCAAACGCACTCAACATGGCAATTAAAGAGGCCAAAGGAGAGATATTAATATTAACCGATGGTGACATGTATGTAAGTGATGATGCAGTAAAGTTATTGATTAAACACTTTGATGATGAAAAAGTGGGCGGCGTCAGTGGGCATCCGGTATCACAAGATACACGAACCACTCAATTTGGATATTATGGTCACTTATTTTGTGACGCCGCCCACCACAAACGACTTTCTGACCCTACTACACCTATGAGTGGATACCTATATGCAATACGAAACGACAAAAGACTATGGCCGTTGCCTACAGAAATACGAGCAGAAGATGCTTACATATCATTAAAATTACTAGAATTAGGTTACAAATTAAAATACGAACCCAACGCACTTGCTTATGTTAAATTTCCTAAAAATATGAACGATTGGGTACTACAAAAAACAAGATCATTAGGTGGAAATGTACAGCTTAAACACATACAAACAAATGCTAAATTACCTCAACCTAAACAAAATAAAAGCGATAGAATTCCACATAAAAAACAAACTAGAACCATCACAGAAGATTTAAAAATGGCTTACTTTCCAATAAAATTTGCTAAAACGCCAAAAGAACTATGGTATAGCTTGATACTTTACCCTTTAAGACTATACCTTTGGATAAGAATATTTATACAAGACAAAACCAAAACTTATTCTAAAGGTGCTTGGAAACGGGTCGATAGTACGAAGTGATTGGTAATAGACAACTATTCTTATTTATTCAAAATCAGGAGAAACTTGCGAGTCATCTTTTTTACCTAGAAGAATGGCAATACTCAATCCTCGCATCAAACACCAATCTAACGCAGATGGTTTTAGCCTAAATTTTAGTCCATGAAGGCCATCCTCACCTCCTATATCAACAGTTTCAGCATTTTTTGTACCTGGATT
>CAZDNW010000002.1:0-1611 GCA_964506905.1 uncultured Candidatus Saccharibacteria bacterium | reverse complement strand
CCGATAGGGTAAACTATTTCTCTCCAAGGTTTTGTTATATCTTTATGCTACTTTTTGTGCTGAGAGTTCCAACATACTTTCAATACTAAGATGATAATCTATTGATTCCCACTCTATACCTGTATTCATACAAATAAGTTTGTAGTTTTTAAGCTCAGAGATAGAAGCTTTTTTAAGTGGTTCATACCACTCCATAGGGGTAGATATTATTCTTCCATCTTCAAGTTTCACATGTAAATATTCATCATCAAAATGAACTTCTTTTCCCTTAATTAAACCATTCATCCCAAATCCTTATAAAATTAGATTGATTTTCTTTGATTATTTCAAGTGCCATTTTTAAATCTTTTGGTTTTAAGTAGTTTTGCACTACTTTTAAACTTTCTAATTCAACTTTTGCAAACCCTTTACCTTTCATAACATGAATATGTTTTGGTTCATGTTCATTAGCATAAAAGAAAAATTTAAAACCATTTTTGTTAAATAGAGTTGGCACCTTCTATCCTCATCTTTATTTTATGTATTATAGCAAAATTTATTTTTTTTGTGATGTAGCTTAAATTTTCGAAAGATATAACGGTGGACTTGAGCCAATAAGAAACCCTGACGGGTTCTTATTGGCTCCAAAGTTTTGTTATACTAATTTAAACAACATTGTGTAATTCTACTATCCTCTTTTCCATTACTGCTTCTGATAGGAAACATAAACCACATTCTTTCATCCATATTTTTATCAACAACATAGTTAATTAGATTTGAAATAAAATAAGAAAATGATAATTCTTGTAAATTGTAAATATTGAAAAAATTATTACTATCGCAACTAGGATTTATTCTTCTGTCAGTTTCATTGTACCAATATTTTATAAACAATTTGTTTCCTAATGAAAGGTGATTTATTTTGCCACAACTAATTTGTAGTGCTTCATTAATAACTGATGATAATTTATAGTTTCTTCTATCAATAATTGAATCATTATAATTGTATGCAAATATACCATTGAATAGTCTTTTCCTGCCACTTATAATAATTTCATAATTCTTTTTTGCTTTTTCAATGATTTTAATAATTCCATTATCGTCAGTTCTAGAATTAATGATTGTAGTTTTAACTTATATAATAGCTTTAACATTTTTTGGAGTAGTTATAATGAAATCTCCTTCTTTAAATAAAAGCGGATATGTATTATCATAAATGATGATATCAATCTGTGATGTTCTTTTAAAATTACTTCCTTTTTTAGAAACTACAAATCCAGTTCCAATTGAAATATTATTTGGTAAAAATCGTTTAATAACATTTCTTAATATAGCTTCTCTGTAATTACCATCTTCTCCATGGTGATTTACATCTATATCAATTAAATTTTTTACTCTGTCTTTAATTAAAACTAACTCTTCATTTATTGATTTGTGAAATGCTTCTGGATTAAATGGCATAGATTTCCTTTTATATTTAATCTAATAGTATAACGGTGGACTTGAGCCAATAAGAACCCGTCAGGGTTTCTTATTGGCTCCAAAGTGTTGTTATACAGCAGTTTTATATTGTTCAATTTGCATTATTTTATCTGCTAACCAAGTTTTGATAATAGCCTGTCTGCTAACACC
>CAZDNW010000001.1:0-5288 GCA_964506905.1 uncultured Candidatus Saccharibacteria bacterium | reverse complement strand
ATTTATAAACTTCTTTTTGGTTGGTTAGATAAAACGCCTTATGTTGCTCATTTTCATATAGTTGCAAAAGAAAGAAAAGAAAAAGCCATAGAAAAAGGAGAAAAAATGAAGTTTATGCAAAAATATTTTGAAAATCCTTTATGGGAATTAGCAGATAGAACTTCTGTTAAAGTTGCGGACGCATGTATATTTGTATCTGAATCTAATAGAGAAAAGATGTATGAGTATTACCGCCCTAAAAAAGAAAAATTGTTTGTTGTTGAGTCTGGTCTAGAAACAGAAATATTTAAAACCAAACCTTTAAATAATAAACCTATCGATAAAAGCGGGACAGAAATTTTATGTGTTGGAAAAATAATTCCGAGAAAAGGCCCAGATATTTTAATAGAGGCCTTGAAGTATTTACCACCAGAATATTATGTGAGATGGATAGGAACATTTGAAGATGAAGAATATTTTAACGAGTTAAAAGATATGGCTGAAAATTTAGGTGTTGAGCACAGAATAATTTGGCAAGGTTATGTTCCTAACTCTGATCTTGCAGTTTATTATAAAAATGCAGATGTATTTGCAATGCCCTCCCAAGCAGAAGGCTTACCTAAGGTTGTATTAGAATCATTAGGTAGTGGTACACCTGTTATAGCATCTGGTTTTAAAACAAAAGGCACTATAAAAGGGTTAAAATACTTTTCATCGAAAGCTCCTAAAACAGTTGCGAAGGAAATAAAAGAATTTGTAGAATCAAAGCCAATCGTAAATACAAAGCGTATTTATGATGTATATAGTTGGGAAGCAAAAGCAAAAGAGGTAGATAAAGTTTATGAATGGGTTTTTGAACATCGTAAATAGTTTGAATAATATTATAATCTCTGTACAATTAGTGTATGACTGATAAAAATAAGTTACAGTTTAAGACAAGTGAAAAATTTTGGAATTCCCCTAAATTTATAAAAACTGGCGACATAAAACTTGCATATTACGAAAAGGGTGAAGGGCCAGTTGTGTTGTTACTACATGGATTAGGTGGTGCCGCTATAAATTTTAAGCGCAATATTGATGTATTAGCAAAAAAATATAGAGTTATAGCACTAGATTTACCATCTTTTGGAAGATCGGATGTACCAGATGTTACCAAAATATCACCTGACGATGCTTCCTATACTTTATTTACAAAATATGTAAAAGAGTTTGTAGATAAACTTAATATTACTAGATTAACACTAGTTGGGCATTCAATGGGGGGCGGCATTTCACTTGATTTTTCATTAAAATATCCGGATTTGGTGGATAATTTAGTATTAGTTTCTAGTGCAGGACTTGGTAACCAGGTTTCGGTAATAAATATAATAGGGCATACAAAGCTTGTTAATACAAAATTATCACAATTATCATTAAAAGATGAATTAATCGAGAAAAGTACACATTTCGTGTCAGTGAATTCGAATTTATTAGATGAAGATCAAATATTAAGTTATAAACATTGGCGTCTAAAAGATCATGTTACTGAGTTAATGAATGTTCTTTCGCCAAACTTTTTAAGTGTTAAAGGTCAGAAGATTGTGTACACAAATAGATTAAAAGAATTAAGAATGCCTGTTTTAATAATATGGGGAATAAATGACAGAATTTTACCAGTAAGACACGCAAGAAAAACATATGAAAGGATTCCACAATCAGAACTTTTCATATTTGAAAGGTGTGGGCATGTGCCAATTTTAGAGAGATACCAGGAATTTAATACAGCCTTATTAGGATTTTTATGCAAAAACTATAAATAGTCTTTGGTTCTCGTAAAATACGCTAAAATTTAGTAAAATATAGCATACAAATATGAAAATTTTATTAATCACATCCCGATTTAGACCACTTGTCGGAGGCGTTGAGGCAGTAGTTGAAACCCTAGCTGAAAATTTATCACTTAACCATTCAGTTACAGTTGTAACTTCATTAACACTAGATCAATATATTAAATCTAAGTATCCTAATTATGATGAATTTAGTAAATATAAGCGGTTACTATTGAAAATTTTGTATGGATTTTTAAGTATAAAATCTAAAGATAGTGATACAGAAAATTATGAAATATATAGATTTTGGATAAATTTACCTAGATCATTTTTAGGGTATTTAGCATTTCCATATAGAGTTGTGGTTTCTACAATTTCATTTATAAACTTTGTAAAAAAACAAAACTTTGATGTAATAAATTATCATTTTCCTGATGATTCGGCTTTTTATGTATATGTAATGTTGTTTTTTGTACATAAACCATTAGTGTTAAATATTCATGGCAATGATTTACATGTATTCAGTTATAAACAATCTTATTCTCATTTTATATCTAAACTTGTAAAAAAAGCAGATAAAATAGTTGTGAATTCAGAATATATGAGGAATGATTTTAACAAAAGATTTAATAGATACAGTAGAAAAGTTGTTATAATTCCAAATGGAATTGATGTAGAAGCGTTTTCGAAAGTCGAACCTAGGCCGTATTTCTCAAATGATTATATCTTTTTTGTTGGGAGAATGGTTCATAAAAAAGGTGTGGATGTTTTATTAAGAGCATTTGCAAAAGCTAATATAGAAAATTTTTCATTATTTATAGAAGGAAGAGGAGAGGAGTTGGATTCTATATTAGAATTGGCTGATGTGCTTAATATTAAGGGTAAGGTTAATTTTGGATTAGGAAAAGTGGATACTGAATCTAAGAATAAGTATCAAAAAGCAGCCATATTTGGTGTTATACCGTCTAGAATTGAACCGTTTGGAATTGTTGCATTAGAAATGATGGCAACTGGTACACCTATAATTGCTTCTAGAACTGGTGGGTTAGCAACAATATTAAAAAATAGAAGAAATTGTTTGTTTTTTGAGAATGAAAACATTGATGATTTAGCTGATAAAATAAAAGAATTGTATAGTGATAAAGAATTGCGTACAAAAATGTCAGAGAACAACATAATCGATGTAAAAAAATATGATCATAAAGAGATTACAAAAGAGTATGTAAATTTGTTTAACAAAATTATAAAAAATAGGTAATCCTTTTTTACTAATATTTGGCAAAGTATAGAAAGTAATGTATAACTGACTTATGAGGATTGCAGTTTTATCTAGGTCAACAACAAAGCATATATCTTCGGGCGGAATGGAAACACAACTAAAAAATTTGGTTGAAGGATTAGCATCGGTTGGTGCAAACATAACAGTTATAACTACGTCTTATTCAAAATTCCCAACAGAAAAGATAAACAAAGATGATGTTGAAATTACAGAAAAGGGTGTTGATTATTATTACATAGGAGATACCACACCTGGGTTAAGGCCCTTAACTAAATGGGAACAGATATTTTTGAAACTTGGGTTATTAAAGCGTGGTATTTCAGTAGAGGGAAAGAAAAATTATTTTGAGGAGAGCAAAAAAGTTTTTAAAAAATTACATGAAAATAAACCTTTTGATGTGGTTATTAGCCAAAGTACCATAGGGTATGGTGTTATTAACGATTCTGACTTTAATTTACCATCCTTAGCAATTATTCATGGAACCATTAAATCAGAAATTAAGAATAGATTTAAAGCTAATAAGACTTTAATGAATTGGGGAAGGTTTTTAGCAGTAGATTTGCCTAGTATGGTGTTCGAATTATACACTGCAAATAGAAAATTTTTTAATAAAGTTGATAAGGTAGTTGCTGTAAGCAAACGATTAAAACAACAATTTGCACAAGACCATCCTAAATTAATACAAAAGGTTGTAGTAATTTATAACGGTGTTGATGAGTCTAAATTTAAACCGAGTAATAATAAATATGATAAATTTACGTGTTTATATATCGGAAGAGTTGATAGGGAAAAGGGAGTCGATACGATAATTGAAGTTGCAAATAAACTTATTGATGAAAAAGGTATTACAAACATAGAGTTTTTGATAATAGGCAATGGAATTCAGTCTCATATTAATGATTTCAAAACTCAAATTAGCAAATACAACTTAGATTCTGTTGTAAAAATGCTTGGTCCAAAAAGAAATGATGAATTAATTGAATTTTATCAAAAGAGTCATCTATTTATTTTTCCTACCAGGCGAGAAGAAGGACATCCAATGACTATATCCGAAGCGTTTTGTTCTGGGTTGCCTGTTATAGCAACTAAAAAAGGCGGTTTAGTTGAACTAATTGACAATAATCTTAACGGTTATTTGGTAAATGAAAATGATGTTATAAAGTTATCTTCGTTAATATCATTACTATATAACGATAGAAGAAAACTTAAAGAATTAAGTGAAAATGCATATAAAAAGGGGATTGCACAATTTAGTCAAAAATCAATGGTGCAAAATTATCTTAGTTTGTTAAAATCAATCTTATGAGTTTAGTAGAAACCTACGAAAATTTAAAAAAGACAACGAAACAATGGTTTGATGAAGTCGATTATTCTGTTGTCGTTATTTTAATCATCTTTGGGTTTATTATTTATTCTATTTGGGTAAGATACCAAGGCTTAGGATATTCTGATTTCCAGGGTGATGAAGTAAACCCAATGACATTTTTATATGGTGTTAAAGACGGTTGGATAAATTATTTGTTTTCACAAAAGCGTGGCCCAATGCAATATGTGATTAACATTTTAAATGTTAAATTGTTTGGTTATCATAATGAATGGCAGATAAGATTACCGTTTTTTATATTTGGGACTTTGGCTTTCTATACATTGTATAGATTAAGCGCAAAAATTTTTGACAAAACAGTTGCGATAACGGCGGTTTTATTTCTAGCAATAAACGGCTTATTTATAGCATTTGCAAGAATTACACAATATCAGGCATTTATGTACTTTTTGATACCAATTGGTGTCTATTGGTTTATAAAAGCGTTGGATGCAAATAAATATAAGTGGTATATAGTATCTGGGCTAATAATGACTTTGGCACTTCTTGCGCACTACGATACTCTTTCGGTTTTTCCGTTTTTTATTGCTGGGTTTATAGGTAAATTTATTAGAGATATATATTTTAGTGAAGAGAAAACCAAAAAGGTAGTTTTAGGTTATGCAATTAAATATTTTAAGTCAGCACTCGTGTTTTTTAGTGTTACTTTGGTTCCTGCACTAATTTACTATATTCCATTTTATCTAAATAGCCAATTTGAAAATAAAACATCAGGATACCTTGAAAATAGATTGTTGGGTGGGGGGTTAATGCCAAGAACAGGGATAACTTTAAAATTAATAACGATGTATGCACCTAGATTTAGTTGGTATTTATTGTTTGCATTAGGAATTATTGC